>CAZQFG010000001.1:0-58338 GCA_964592515.1 uncultured Chryseobacterium sp.
CGTCCATTCACGGTAAAGGCATTCCCCGCCAAGCAGGTTCACCTGCGCACCACCGTGCTCAACGCTGCAACCCCGTGTATGTGAGGAGGAGCATCTGCGTCATCTGTGCCATCTGCGGACGAAATGGTTTTGCATTCCCGTTCATCCCCGTCCATTCACGGTAAAGGCATTCCCCGCCAAGCAGGTTCACCTGCGCACCACCGCTACAGCGCAATATCCCTTAGTTCTTGAATAGCACCTGCTGAGGTCTGGATACATTTGTACAGCATGCCCAAGCTCTACGAATACTTCGGCCTGATCTTCCTTTTCTACAGCGATGACCATGATCCCATGCACTTGCATGTGCAGCATGGTGATCGCGAAGGGATCATCATGCTCATTATCGTTGAGGGTAACTTGGTGGAACTGCGATGGAGGAACAAGCGGGGGGCGGAGATGTTGAACGAAAAGGAGCGCCGCGACGCCGAACAATTCGTTCGTGCGATGAAGGACGACATCGTGGACAAGTGGACCGCTTTCTACATTGAACACAAGCGCATTACACCGATGCGCGTTACAAGACGTGTAAAATGAAGGTCGCAGACGATGTGAGGATCAAGAAGGCCACCTACAAGGGGGACTATGTGATCCAGTTCCAGTTCACGGATGGACATGTGTCAGAGATCGACTTCCGACCGTTCCTTAGCGGGGCTGGCCAGAATCCGATGAACAGCCAATATTTGGATGTGACCCGGTTCCGTGAGTTCAAACTGCATCGCAACGTGGATGTGTACTGGGATGACTGGGAGATGTGCTTCCGCTTCGAAACGCTGTATTCGGGCAAGCTTCCCAAGCTACCAAAACAGCTAAGGTCGGTCCGTTCGAAAAGGACAACGATCAGTACACGCTGACCAGCCGGGCTTACCCACGAGGCCTACCTTGCCCACATGAACCCCTGCGCCAACTGCGGCCAATCGGTGGACAGTGCCTACTGCCCCGCCTGCGGCCAACAACGGCTGAAGCCCGGCATACGCCTGCACGACGTGGTGGGCGACTTCGTTTCGGGCCTGTACAACGTGGATGCGCCGATCCTCTTCACCCTGCGCAGTTTCTACAAAGGGCCAGGCGCATTAACGCGCGCCTACCTCGGTGGCAAGCGAAAGGCCTTCACACCGCCGGTGCGGCTGTTCCTGATGGGCGTGGGCTTCTACTACCTGATGCGTTGGGTGTTGGACTGGGACCCCGTGAACGCGGCGGTGCTGGATGCGGGCGGCACCGCCGTGCCCGATACACCGGCCATGGTGGTGAACCAGTGGATGAGCCGCAACGTGAACCTGCTGCTGCCCATCTTCATGGTGATGATGGCCACGGCGGACCGCCTGCTGTTCCCGCGCACCACGCTGAACTGGACAGAGCGGTTGGTCCATTACCTCTTCGCGGTGGGTACCTACCTGATCACGGCCACGCTGGTGATCCCCCTGTACCTGGTGTGGCCACAGCTGCACCTGCTGGGCATGCTGGTGATCTTCGGTATCCTGATCGCGGCGGCCATCGCGCTGCACCGCATCACGGTGTGGAACGTGGTGAAGGCGGTGCTGATGGTGCCGGTGACCTTTCTCCTGTACGTGATGGTGTGCACCGTGCTGGTGGCCCTGCTGCTGGGCGTGCCGCTGGATGCGGTGTTCGTGCGCGGGGCACAGTGAAGGGGAAGGGGCAACCTTTACGCGGTGGGTCGTCATGGGAACGCGCCGTGTTCCGCATGGTGTTGGAATGTGCACCTTCGTTGTAGCCTGAACCCCATCCATGCCCGCCATGCGTACCCACCTGCACCTACTGCTGCTTTGTTTCCCTGCAAGCCTTGCGGCACAGACCAACACCTGGAGCTGGGCCTGGGGCGCGGGCAGCGCGGGCTACGATGAGGCCTATGTGGCCATGGGTCCCACGGGGGCACTGCACCTCTGCGGCAACTACACCGGCACCGTGGATGCGAACGGCACCACGCTGACCAGCAGCGGCCAGGGCGATGCCTTTGTGCAACAACTGGATCCCACCGATGGCAGTGTGCTGTGGACCGCCGAAGCGCACCACACGGACAACCTATACATCTACGACATGGCCTACCGCAGCACCGGCGAGCTGGTGGTGTGCGGCACCGTGGCGCACAACGGCAGCGCGGCACAGTTCGGTACGCACACGTTGGCCGGTCAGGAGTTCGGCACGCAGGCCTTTGTGGCGGGCCTTTCGCCCAGCGGCACATGGAACTGGGTGAGCGGCGTGGCGGGCGTGGTAAGCACCGATGGTTTCCACGTGGAAGTGGATGCCAGCAATACCATCCTGCTCGGTTGCAAATGGGGCAACGGGTTGGCGGTGTACCGCTTTACCGGTCAGGGCCAGCAAGGCTGGTCGGCCACGGCCACCAGCAGCGGTAGTTCGGTGGACCTCTATGCCATGGACGTTCTGCCCGGCGGCGACCTGGTGATCACCGGCCGGTGCTACGGCACGGGCACCTTCGGCACGCAGAGCATCACCGTGAGCGGCATTTACTACGATGCGTACGTGGCGCGCCTTTCCAGTGCGGGCCAATGGACGTGGGTGGCACAGGCGGGCGGCAGCCATTGGGACAAAGGCTTCGGTGTGTGCGCCGATGCAGCGGGCGATGTGTACGTGGCGGGCACCTTCCGCAACACGGCCACCTTCGGCACCACGGCCCTAACGGCTACCGGCAGCAACAACGATGGCTGGCTGGCCAAGTTGGATGGCAACGGCCAATGGCAGTGGGCCGTGCAGATGGGCTCCATCGCTTACATGGAAGTGTACGGCATGGCCATGAACGCGGCCGGCGACCGCATTGCGTTAACGGGCAACTACGCCTTCAACACGCCCACCATTGGCGGCATCATCCTGCCAGCGCCCACCCTGAACGACCTGTACGTGGTGGAGTACACCACCACCGGGCAGGTGCTGAGCGCCTTGGGTGCCGGTGGTGCAGGTGGCGACCGGGGCATGGCCGCGGCCTATGGCGCCGACAATGCGCTCTACGTGGCCGGCAGCTTCGGTGCCGACATGCAATTGGGCGCGTATGCGCTTACCGGCGTGGGCACCCCCGACCTGTGGGTGGGCCGCTTGGATGCGGACCTCACCACCGCCGTGACGACCGCGCAGGCATTGCCCCTTACCGTGCACTACAACGCAGCGGCGCACACGGTGGAATTCCGCGGTGTGGAAGGTGATGCCTGGCAGGTGGAGCTGCTGGATGCCAGCGGCAGGCGCGTGGCCACGGGCACCACGGCCCACGCCCTGCCCATGCCCGCACACCTGAACGCGGGCATGCTACTGATCGCCCTGGTGCGCGGCGATGAACGGTACACCCAGCGCGTGGCGGTGCTGCGCTGATCGCGCGCACATCGCCGCACAACCCGTGTGGCGTAGCTTCGTCTTGCTTCCAGCAACACACGGCCCATGATCCGATCGGTACTTCTGTTCGCACTGTTCACCTCCATTGCCGCTGCGGCCCAGTTCGGTCCCATCCAGTTCGCGTTCGAGAGCGATGCCAAGTACCCCAACAAGGTGTTGGTGGGCGATGTGGACGGCGACGGTGACCAGGACCCCATTACCTACAACTCCGGCACGGGCAACGTCAACACCAACACGCTGCGCTGGTTCCCGAACCTGGGCGGTGGGCAGTTCGGGCCGGCGCAAGTGATGCTGACCGGCAGCATTGGCAACAGTGCCGTGCTGCGCATGCGCGACATGGATGGCGATGGCGATGACGACCTGGCCGCCGATGGCAGCTGGTACCAGAACGATGGCGACGGCGTGCTTACGCTGTTGGGAGCGTACAGTCCCGTGGGCGGTGCGTGCATGCTGCTGCAGGACCTGGACGGCGATGGCGACGTGGACGAACTGGTGCGCAGCGCCAACGGCATCAACCTGTTGTGGAACAACGGCACGGGCACCTTCAATGTGGGCGCGCAACTGGGGCCCATCGGCACCAACACCACGCTGCTTACTGCCGCCGCCGACCTGAACGGCGACGGGCTGCCCGATCTGGTGGTGGGCGGCAACAACGCACAGACCGGCTGGTATGCCAACCTGGGTGGCGGCACTTTCGGTGCGCAGCAGGCCATTGATGGGTACGTGGCGCCCGGCAACCCGTTCTGCGGCGATGTGGATGGCGATGGCGACAACGACCTGATCGTGTTCGGCATGACGGGCGGCACCGTGTGGTTCGCCAACGATGGCACGGGCACCTTCACGGCAGGCGGCACCATACCCACCACGGTGCTGCCCATGGCCATTGCGGACTTTGATGGCGACGGCGATGTGGACCTGACCGTGGACACCGGCACCAGCTGCAACGTGCACCTGTTGCAGAACCAGAGCGGTGCCGCGTGGGGCGTACTTGCCGTGGAAACAGTGGGCGGCTACAACCTGGTGGGTACCAAGTACGCCGCCGGCGACCTGAACGGCGATGGGCTGGACGACGTGGTGATGTGCAACGGCATGGACCTGGCCGCGTGGTACCCCAATTTGGGCAATGGCACCATTGGCCCGCGCCAACGCTACTGCCAGTCCATGGCGGGTGCCTTCGACATCAGCGCCAGCGACATTGACCTGGACGGCGACCTGGACCTGGTGACCGCCAGCTACTACGGCGACTGGGTGTGCTGGTACGCCAACAACGGCGATGGCACTTACGGGCGGCAGCAAGTGGTGGTGCAGCACCGCAACCAGATCGCCACCTCGCGCACGGCCGATCTGGATGGCGATGGCCTGCCGGACATTGTGACCAACGTGGCCAACTGCGCCATTATCTGGAACAGCAACGGCGGCAGCAGCTGGGCCACGGACACCCTGCCCGGCCAAGGCCTGTCGCGCTGCGAAGTGGACCTGGACGGCGATGGTGATCTGGACCTGGTGGGCACCGCCAAGTGGTACGAGAACGATGGCAATGGCGCGTTCACCGTACGCGATGAACCCTTGTTGATCACCGGAACGGTGAAGGCCGCCGACATGAACGGCGATGGGGTGGTGGACCTGGTGGTGCTGAGCGGCACACAGTTCAGCACCTTGTTGAACAACGGGGCAGGGAGTTTCACGGCGCTGAACGCACCGGCGGTGAACTTTGGCCTCTTCGCGCTGGGCGATCTGAACGACGATGGGCATGTGGATGCCGCAGTGATCGTGGCGGGCATTGTGATCCGCGGCTACTTCAACGATGGCAACGGCACGCTGGTGGACGGTGGTGTGCTCTTCACTGGACCGGCCGGGCAGGCGCGCACCATCCTGATGGACGACATCAACGGGGACGGGTACAACGATGTGGTGTGGGCCCTGAGCAACGGCTACACCCACCAGACCTACTACAATCTGGGCATTGGCAACGGCCAGTTGGATGCCGCCAACCTGATCGACCCCACGGCCGAGAGCGCTGCGGCCATGCTGTTGGCCGACCTGAACAACGATGCCGTGCCCGATCTGGTCACCGCGCGCTTCCGCACCATCAGCTGGCAGGAGAACCTCTTCTTCAATGCCTTCCGGTTGCGCGGCAGCGTGTTCCTGGACTTCGATGTGGATGCCACGCTGAACAACGAGGACCAGAAAGTGCCCTACCGCCTGGTGCGCACCAACGCCAACGAAGTGCTGGTGTGGACCAACAGCGCCGGCGATTACGACCTGCCCGCCGACACCGGCACCTGGAACGTGTGGCACCCGCATGCACCCTTGTTCCAAGTGACCAACGACCCGGACACGCTGCAGGCCACGCTGACCACGGCGGCACCGATAGCCAGTGGCCTTGATATCGGACTGGCGCCCGCGAACCTGGGCTCGGGCACCTTCTTCTCCATCACGCCGGTAAGCACGCAGTGCAACAGCTCCACCTACCTACAGATCACCTTGCGGAACGTCGGCACCTTCATTCCGGAGGACATTGTTGTGGACCTCTCCTTGTTGCAGGGGCTTACGGTGGAGGGGTACTACCCCCAACCCGATTCCGTGGTGAACGGCCATGTGTACTGGAGCGTGGACAGCCTCGGGTGGTTCCAGCAACGTCAGTTCCAGGTCTACCTCACCACCGGTCCTGCGGGCTCCACCATCGAGTACGGTTATGTGGTCACGGGCACCAACATCCCCGAGCCCATCCTGGAACCGCATATCATTCACAACGTGACCTGCGCCTTCGACCCCAACGACAAGCGTGTGAGCCCGGAAGGCTATGGTGTGCATGGTGCCGTGGACATTGCCACCGACTGGTTGGAATACACCATCCGGTTCCAGAACACGGGCAACGACACCGCCTACACCGTGGTGCTGGTGGACACACTGGATGCCGATCTGGACGCGGCCAGCATGGAGATCCTGGATGCCTCGCACGCGTTGACACGCATTGAAGTGGACGAGGACCTGGTGGCGCGCTTCCGCTTCGATCGCATCATGCTGCCCGACAGCATTGTGGACGAACCCGGCAGCCATGGCTTCCTCAAGTTCCGCATCCGTCCGGTGCCGGGCGCGCCACACGAAACGGAGATCACCAACGCCGTGGCCATCTACTTCGATCTCAATGAGCCCATCCTCACCAACACGGTGCTGAACACCTTGGTGGATTGTGCGCTGCACACGGCGGCCATAACACCCGTTGGTCCCGATGAATTATTGGCCAGCCCCGTGGGCGATGGGTACCAGTGGTACATCAATGGCAACGCGGTGCCTGATGGTACGAACGCCACGATCACCACGGACCTCAACGGCGACTACACCGTGGAGGTGACCAGTATGTACGGCTGCGTGGCGGTGTCGGAGCCGTTCAGTGTGATCAGCACCGGCACGGGTGCGCACACCGGTGGCCCGTTCGCCGTGCTGCCCAACCCGGCCGTTGAAGAAGCGGTGGTGTACGGCGCACGTCCCTTCGCTGTGCTGGACCAGGTGGAACTGCTCGACCTGCGTGGTCGCGTGGTGATGCGCCTGAGCGGCAACGGCACCGACCGCTTGGTGGTGCCACGCGCGGGCCTGGCCCCCGGCACTTACCTGTTGCGCGTGCAGGGTGCGGAAAGCAACGCGGTGGTGCGTGTGACCTTCGCTGATAGATAGGCTATTCCCAAAGGCCTGTTCACGAACTGTGCCGCCGCAGGGCCTTGGTGCCTGTGGCGGCACAGTTCCTTTGTGGGGTACATGGCCCGCAAGACCGCCACCGACGCCCTTTCGCTCTTCGACACGCTGGTGTACACCTGCGAGTACCGGTTGGTGATCGATCCGGCCAGTGCGGTGCTGGCACGCGTGATGGAATGGCGCCAGTTGCTGAAAGAGAAAGTGGGCGTGTTCGGCGACTACTACCGCATACCGGGCATCACCCTGCTGCACACCGAACTGCCGCCCGACTACGAAGGCACCTTGTGCGATGCCATCTGGCGCGGCAGTGGTGCCCGCACACCCTTCAAGCTGCACCTGAACGGCTTTGCGCACAGCGAGGACCGCAAGAGCATACACATCGAGGTGGTGGAGAAGGACGTGGTGGCCGCGCTGAGGCAGCACGTGGCGGACCATGTGCGCACCAACCGCCGGATAAAGAAACTGGGCGTGCAGGTGCCGGAGCGCATCACGCTGCCCATCGCCACGGGCTTGAAGGCCGCGCAGTTCGATGCCGCGTGGGGGCTGCTGTCACCGCATCCGTTCGCGGGCGAGATCAGTGTGCACGACGTGGTGCTGCTGAAACGCGAACTGGCCGACACCTCGCTGGACGAGCACGTGCGCACCTTCGCGCTGGAGCATAGGCGTTAGCCGATACGCTGCTTGCGCGCGTTGGTCCAATGCGCCAGATAGAGCAGCGCGGGCGAGGCCCAGATCAACATCGCGATGCGCAGCAGATCGGGGCGGATGATGCAGAGCGCGCCCATGCTGGCGATCACCACCACGGCGCCCAGCAGTTCCCACCGGTAGGCCAGCAGAAGGCCCAGCATGGTGCAGAGCGGGAACAGTGCGAACTGGAGCCCATCGGTGGCCGAACGGAACGCGAGTCCATCGGGATCGTCGGTGCCGGCCACCAGGTGCGCCACCACCATAAAGGTGAGGAAGGCCAACGCCAGCGCGCCGGAGAGGCGTGCCACCAGTTGGAGCAGATCGGGCCGAGAGGGTGAAGCGGTCATCAGCGTAGTGGGTTGATGTGGCTTGCGAACGCAGATCGAAGCTAGCGGGCGATGGTGTCGAAAGGCCGGACTTGTGATGAGCGGCGAGGCTGTTGGGGGGCTGCGTTGAAGGGACCCGTTCACTGATCATTGCGCACGAAAAGCGCCAGCTGGTGATCGGGTAGGAGCGGGGCCCGCCCTTCGGGGAACCCACTTTATTATCGCGTGATCGTCGGCGCTGGGTTGGAACGGGCCTACCTTGTACCCGATACCCCGGTGCTTTTGCCGGGTCCTACACGCCGCCAATGAACACGGCGGCACAATACGGTAAGTACAATGTCAAGTGGTACAGTGAAGTTCTTCAACACGGAGAAAGGTTTTGGTTTCATCACCCCGGACGAGGGTGGCAAGGACGTGTTCGTCCACAAGACCGGCACCCGTGACAACATCCGCGAGGGCGACAAGGTCACCTTCGAAGTGGAGCAGGGCCCCAAGGGTCTCAACGCAGTGAACGTACAGCGCGCCTAAGCGCTCACCGATCAAGTAGCAAAGCCCCGGCGGTAGCCGGGGCTTTGTGTTTCCTGGCTGTTCGGCCAGTGGGGCGTGGTCACAACCTGGCGATGAGGGCCTCCACTTCAACCGCGCTTATGCCCAAACGGGCTTGCAGGCGGGCCACCAATGCGGCCTCCTCGCCTTCCACGTAAAGCAGGTCGGTATCACTGAGCTGGCCGAACAGGTTGCGGAGCTTGAACTTCTTGTGGCCCCAGGTGCCAGGTGCGATATTCAGTCCGGTGTTGGGCTTGCTGTTTGGGTCGGTCATGGATGGTGGTCAAGGCTGTGGCTTGACAAGGGGTCGAAAAGGTGAAGGACTGGACGACCGCTGCTAACCTGTGTCGCATTAGCTACGCACCGGCACCAATACTGCCGACGCGGGAACGGCAATTGGTACAAGGTAAGGCTTCTGCCATGAGTTCGATGCCGTTCGCCTCGAACAGGCCGATCAAATGTCCATTCGCTCTGGTCGATCATACACCCGGTCTTCGCCGAACATATGTCGCCATTAAACTGATCTCCATTCAGCGCGTCTTAGCGAATGTCACATTTGCATCAACGGTCTGTTAACTGCAAGTGACGGACCCCGACCGGAACCTGACCACAATCCCTTTCTGCCCACCCTGCCCATGATCGTTCAACGTATGCGGAACGCCCTGCTGTTCCTTGCCCTTGGCGCTGCAAGCGGAGCCACCGCGCAGACCTTCGATGGCTACGCGCTGTACAACCTTTCCAACCAGACCACCTCGCGGTTGGTCAATGCCGCGGGCCAGGTGGCCTACACGTGGAACTGCCCCACCACGTACAGCTACTCCATGGCCCTGAAGCCGAACGGCAACATTGTGCGCACGGCGGTGAACACCGGCAACCAGATCAACACGGCGGCCGTGAGCGGCCTTGTGCAGGAACTGAACCCGCAGGGCCAGGTGGTGTGGTCGTTCACCTACTCATCGGCAGACTATGTGACGCACCACGACATGTGCCTGATGCCCAACGGCAACGTGCTGCTGCTGGCCTACGTGCGCAAGACCGTGGCCGAACTGCAGGCCTTGGGCTACACGGGCACATCGGCCAAGTACCCCGGTCGCATCATCGAGATCCAGCCCAACGGCTCCACGGCGCAGATCGTGTGGCAGTGGGAGATGGCCGACCGCTTCATCCAATACGCCGACGCGAGCAAGCCCAACTACATGCCCATTGCCGAGCACCCCGAGCGCATGAACATCAACGTGACCGTGAGCGGTGGCGGTGGTCCGGGCGGTGGCATTGATTGGTTCCACGAGAACGGCATCGACTACAACGCCGAGCTGGACCAGATCGTGTTCAGCGCCCGCTACCTCAGCGAGTTCATGGTGATCGACCACAGCACCACCACGGCCGAGGCCGCTGGCCACACGGGTGGCAACGGCGGACGTGGCGGCGACTTCCTGTTCCGCTGGGGCAAGCCCGCGAACTACGGGGTAACGGGAACACAACGCATTCCTGCCGCCGTGCACGATGTGAAATGGGTGAAGGCCGGTGCGCCCAACGCGGGCTGGCTGATGTTCGTGAACAACAACGGCGGAGGCAACAGCACCACCACCATCGATGCCATCAACCCCGCACGCGATGGCTACAACTACCCATGGACACCCGGCACTGTTTGGGGCCCCACGAACTACGATTGGCGCCATACCTGCCTGGCCTACTCCAGCGGCCAGAGCGCGGCCGAGCGCATGCCGAACGGCAACACCTTCGTGGCCATCAGCGGCCAGTACATGTACGAGGTGAACAGCAGCAACCAAGTGGTGTGGCAATACAACGCCGGTCCACAGAAGGCCTTCCGCTACTTGTGCAGCGACCCCGGCATCATCGCACTGCTGGGCGAGGATCCGTGCGGCCTCGTTACTGATGTGAACGAAGAGGATAACAACGCTGCGTTCGGCATCTACCCGAACCCCACCGAAGGCATGCTGAACCTGGTGGGCGTGGACATGTCCACCATGGACCACTTCGTGGTGTTCGATGGAACGGGACGTGAGGTGAAGCGCACCGCACCCGGCTGGACCGTGGACGTGAGCGACCTGCCGAACGGCGTGTACCAAGTGGCCGTGGAGCATAGCACGGGCCGCAGGGATGTACGTCGCGTGGTGGTACAGCACTAAGCCTGTATGCGTTATTGGTATGGCATAGGGCTCGTATTGGCGATGGCCGTGGCACCTGCCGCGGCCTTCGCGCAACCCGACCTGTATGAACTGGGCTCGGTGCGCGAGCTTCGGTTGTACTTCGATGTGCCGGACTGGCGCCATGCGCTCGATAGCCTGTACCTATTGGGGGAGGACGAGCGCCTGATCGGTGATCTGGTGATCGACGGCACGCTGCTGCCCGATGTGGGCGTGCGCTACAAAGGCTACAGCTCCTGGGCCGATGGTCGCGCCAAGAACCCCTTCAACATCAAGTTGGACGAGGTGCACAGCGGCCAGGACTACCAAGGGTACGAGAAGGTCAAGCTGAGCAACGTGATCCAGGACCCCTCGTTCCTGCGCGAGGTGATGGCCTACGAGGTGGCCCGCAACTACATGCACGCCTCGCGCGCCAACTACGCCGACCTCTACGTGAACGACACGCTCGTGGGCCTCTACACCAGCGTGGAGGATGTGGGCAACGATTTCCTGAAGGAACACTACGGGGAGAAGGATGGCAGCTTCTTCAAAGGCAATCCGCCCACGGTGGACCTGACCGGCGAGAACTGCAACCTGGGCGACAGCCCCGGCACCGACAGCACCGACTACTACGACCTGTACGACATCCAATCGGACCACGGCTGGGGACATCTGGTGGAACTGATCGACGTGCTGAACAATGCGCCGGATAACATCGAGCAGGTGCTGAACGTGGACCGCACGCTGTGGATGCACGCCTTCAACTACGCCCTGATCAATTTCGATAGCTACGTGGGCTATGCCCAGAACTACTACATCTACCGCGACGAGAACGGCCTGTGGAACCCCATTCTTTGGGACCTCAACATGTCCTTCGCGAGCTTCCGCCTAACGGATGCGTCCACCTACTGGAACGGATTCAGCATCAACCAGGCCATGACCATTGATCCGCTGAGCCACTACAGCGGCCCCAGCGTGTTCCCGCGCCCCTTGCTGCGCAACCTGTTCAACAACGCCATGTACCGCAGGATGTACATCGCCCACCTGCGTACCATCATCACCGAGCAGTTCAGCGACCAGTCCTTTCGCGAACGGGCCTTGGAGCACCAGGCGCTGATCGATGCGCATGTGCAGGCCGATACGAACAAGTTCTATAGCTACCAGTCGTTCCTGGACAACCTGGACCAGACCGTGAGCTACACGGTGGCCTATCCGGGCCTTACGCAATTGATGGACGCACGTGTGGCCTACCTGAGCACCTATCCGGGCTTCATGGGCCAGCCGGTGATCGGTGAAGCGTCGCACGCACCGGTGGACATCGCCGTGGGCGGCACGCTGACCATTACCGCACCGGTCACGGATGCGGACACGGTGATCCTGGCCTATCGCTTCGGTACCAGTGGCCTGTTCCAACGCACGGCCATGCTGGATGATGGGCTGCATGGCGATGGTGCTGCGGGCGATGGCGTGTACGGTGCGCAGTTCAGCGCCACCAGCAACCGCATGGAGTACTACCTCTATGCCGAGAACGCAACGGCCGGGGCCTTCGCACCCGCCCGCGCCGCGCACGAGACCTATGTGATCCAAACACGTCTGGCACCCGGCACCGTGGTGATCAACGAGCTGATGGCCGGCAACCAGGACCGCGTACTGGACCCCACGGGTGCCGCATCGGACTGGATCGAGCTATACAACGCGGGCACGTTCACCATTTCCACTGCCGGCCTATACCTCACGGACAACGTGGCCGACCCAACGCGCTGGGCCTTGCCGGACCGAACGCTGGACCCCGGCGAGTACCTGGTGATCTGGGCGGACGACCGCACCAGCGTGGGCGACGACCATACCAACTTCAAGCTGGACGCCACGGGCGAGACCATCCAGTTGGCCTACGATGCCGATGCCGTGCTGGACCGCGTGACCTACGGTGAGCAGTTCCCGATCTACACCAGCGGCCGCCTACCCAATGGCACGGGCTCCTTCCAACGCCTTACACCCACCGTGGGCGGATACAACCGCGTGGAGTTCGGAACGGAGCCGGAGCGTGTGTTCCAGCTTTATCCCAATCCCGCCACCACCGAACTGAACGCCATCGTGGACCTGCCCGGGTCCTTTGAGGTGCAGGTGTTCCGTTCCGATGGCCGCGCGGTGACCGGTGTGCAGCAATACACCGATCGCCACCTCGTACAGCTTTCCACAGTGGGGCTCGCCGCAGGGCATTACGTCATGCAAGTGCGCACCACCGATTCCGTCATGAGCCAACCCTTCATCCTGCTTCCATGAACCGACTTCTTACCCTGATCATGATCACGCTCAGCCTGCAGCTCAGCGCACAGACCTTCACCTCCTGGACCACCGCCGATGGCCTGCCCAGCGACGATGTGCGCGATGTGGCCGTGGCACCCGATGGCACGCTGTGGTTCGCCACGGCGCAGGGCGTGGCCGCCTTTGATGGCACCACCTTCACGGTGCACAACACCACCACGCACCCCGGTCTGGCCAACAACGATACCTATGCCATTGCCGTAATGGCCAACGGCGATGTGTGGGTGGGCACCGATTTCGGTGTGAGCGTGTACGATGGCAGCACTTACACCACCTACACCAGTGCCAATGGGCTGGGCGATGATGCGGTGAAGAACATCAAGCAGGCGCCCAACGGCGACATCTGGATCGCAACGATCAACGGCGCCACGAAATACACCGGTGGCACCTTCACCGCCTTCGGCGCGCCGCAGATCCCCTTCGGCGGCGCCATGCATGTGGCCTTCGCCAACAATGGCGATGTGCTCTTCAGCGGTGGACTGGCCGGCGTGGTGGTGTACAACGGCACCACCTTCACCACCATTGGAACGGGCGATGGCCTGGTCAGCGGCCGCGTGCGCAGCATTGCGGTGGACGAAGCACAGAACAAGTGGGTGGGCACTGCGGAAGGCATCTCGGTGCTGAACGCTGCCAACGCGCACACCACCGACCACCAGAACGTGTTCATCCTGCCCCCGCCCGATGAGCTGAACCCCATCACCGATGTGGTGATCGACCAGAACGGTCGTGTGTGGGCCGGCGTGTACGTGGACTACCTCGTTACCGTGGGTGGTGTTAGCTACTACAGTAACGGCGTGTGGGGCCAGTACGAGGAGAGCGATGGCCTGGCCGGTCCCAACGTGCGCCGCCTCGCAGTGGATGCCGACAACGACATCTGGGTGACCACCAGCACGGGCATCACCGAGATCAGCAACATCAGCATCGGCATGGCCGAGCTTACGAGCGTGGGTGGTTTCAACCTGTTCCCCAACCCGGCGAGCGCCTATGTGGAGATCGTTCGCGAGGGAAGCTACACCGGTGTTGTGGTCATGGAGGTGCGCGATGCCGCTGGTCGGTTGGTGAGCGCTACCACCACCACGGCCGATCGCATTCGCCTGGATGTGTCCGCCATGGAAGCGGGCCTGTACAGCGTGCGCCTCGGCGACCGTGTGCAGAAGCTGCTGGTGCAGCACTGATCGTTGCGCAGCGGTTCAGCGCTGGAGGCGGAGCGGCCCCTTGCCTTCCCACGCGTCCACGAGCAGGGGATCACCCAGGCGGAACAGCACCGGGAAACGCAGCTTGCGTTCCAACTGCACGTCCAGTTTGCAGAACAGCCCCAATTGGTCATAACGCCACGGCGAGGGCAATGAAGCGGGTGTGAGCAAAGGCGCCTTCACCACTGCGGGCAAGGTGGTGGGCTGCAACAGGGGTTGGCCTTGGACCTGCACCATGCCTGCGGATCCGATCAGGATGAACAGGCAGCGGACGATCAGTGGAAGGGACCTGCGCATGGCCAGTGGTTGGTGAGCGTTACGAACCGCTGAGCACCGAGAGCACATCGCGGTAACTGATGCCGAGGTGCGAGGTGGTGTGCACGCAGCGGCCGTTGCGGATCACCAGCACTTGGGGCGAAGCATGTTCCACGTCGTACCGGTCGGCAATGGCGTTGGAGAGTTCGCGGTGGCGCAGCAGGTCAAGGTAGTAGGCCGTGTGCGTGGCATCATCGCCGCTGGTCCATGCGCCCTCCAAGCGATGCAGGGCAGCGCTTGAAATGCTGCACCGCGTGCTGTGCTTGAAGAGGAGTACGGGACGTTCTGCGGAAGCGGCATCGATCGTGTCGAGCTGTGCCAGGTCGGTAAGTGGAAGCCAGTTCATGGGAGCGGGTACAAAGATCGTTCGTCATGCACCAAGGTGAACGGTGATGGCGGTCACCGGTGGTGTGCGTGGCCGGATGCTGCATGTATATTGGACACGTGCCGGTGACGATTAAGTCGTCAAGCCCCGGAGCCGTTCTGTTCACCCTTAACCCATGTTGCACGCTCCTGAAAGCAGGGCCTCGTTGTCATCTTCCCTGATCGCCCCTGCTGGTCCACCCGTTCCCGATGCGATGCCGAACTTGCGGCCCATGACCGCCTCGGCAGACCACGTGGAGACCGAAATGGCCCTGATGGCCGCACAATTCGTGAACAGCACGAACCGCCATGTGTTCCTCACCGGTAAGGCAGGCACCGGCAAGACCACCTTCCTGCGGCGGCTGGCCAACAGCACCCACAAGCGCTACGTGATCCTGGCGCCCACCGGCATCGCAGCGCTCAACGCTGGCGGTGTCACCATCCACAGCCAGTTCCTGCTGCCCTTCGGGTCCTTCATCCCCGAGCAACAGCTGCCGCCGGACATTCCGGAGTACGGCGCCTTCCACGACCGGGGCACGCTCACCCGCCGCCATCCACTGAACGCCCTGCGCCGCAACGTGCTGCGCGATGTGGACCTGCTGATCATCGACGAGGTGAGCATGCTGCGCGCCGATGTGCTCGATGCCATCGACTTCCGCATGCGCAGTGTGCGTCAGCGCTGGGGCCAACCTTTCGGCGGTGCACAGGTGCTCATGATCGGCGACCTGTTCCAACTGCCGCCGGTGGTGAAGGACGATGAGTGGAACGTGCTGCGGCGTTGGTATGGCAGCATGCACTTCTTCGAGGCCCGCGTGCTGAAGGAGAGTGGTTACGCCCACATTGAACTGGACAAGATCTTCCGCCAGCAGGACGACCGCTTCATCCGCATCCTGAACAACCTGCGCGATAACAAGGTGACCGCCGAGGATGTGCAGGAGCTGAACACCCACTACCGTCCGCAACTGGCCAATGAGGACACTGAGGGCATCATCACCCTCACCACCCACAACCGCACGGCCGACGACCTGAACCAACGTGCGTTGGACAAGCTGCCCGGCGATCTGAAACGCTTCGAGGCCGCGGTGGAAGGCGAGTTCCCCGAGAGCATGTTCCCTGTGCTGCGCGAACTGGCGTTGAAGGAAGGCGCTCAGCTCATGTTCACCCGTAACGATCCCGAGAAGGCCTACTTCAACGGCAAGCTCGCACGCGTTGAGACCATAGCGGACGGCGTGATCACGGTGCGCATGATCGACACCGACATGCCCTACAAGTTGAAGCGCGAGACCTGGGAGAACAAGCGCTACGTGATCGACCCGGTCACCAAGGAACAGAAGGAACAGGTGCTCGGCACCTTCGAGCAATACCCGGTGAAGCTGGCCTGGGCCATCACCGTGCACAAGAGCCAGGGCCTCACGTTCGACAAGGCCGTCATCGATGTCGGACAGGCCTTCGCGCCGGGCCAGGTGTACGTGGCGCTATCGCGGTTGCGCTCGTTGGACGGTCTCATGCTCCGCACACGCATCGATCCCGCTGTGGTGAGCACCGACCGCGATGTGATGGCCTTCAGCGAGCGGCGCCATGCGCAACAGCCGCTGCCCGAGCAATTACGCGATCAGCAGCGGCATTACCTGCAGGCCGTGCTCACCAGCACCTTCGATCTGGGCGACCTGCTGAAGCGTGCTGCGTACATTCAGAAGGACCACACCGAAGTGGCCGAGTTCGAGGATGAGAGCATGAAGACCGCGCTGACCCGATTCCACGGGAAGTTGGAGCGCGAAGAAGAGAACACCCGCAAGTTCCAGGGACAGTTGTTGCGCTTGCTGCACACCGATGATCGCGATGCGCTGCTGGACCGCATTGCAAAGGGCAGCGACTATTACACCGGCCTGCTCACCGACAGCATGAAGGACCTGCTGCAACACCTGGCCCAGGTGGAGATGCTGAGCCGCACCAAGCAATACAGCGATGATCTGCGGGAGCTGGACGGCATGCTGGTGAAGAAGCTGGCCCAGTTGGCCAAGGCCGCGCACATCACCGCGTGCATCCTCAGCGGACAAGAGGTGAAACGCGTGCCCGATATCGAGAAGCGTATTTCTGCACAACGCACGGCCTTGGTGCAGGAGGTGCGCTCGTGGGCCGAGGAGCATGCCCCGGAAACAACACTGAAGACCGGTCGCAAACGCAAACGCGATGCGGAGGAATGGGAGGTGCCCGACGTGGAAAACAGGCCGCGCAAGGCCAAAGGCGGTGCCAAGGAGAAGAAGGAGCCGAAGTTGAAGGGCGAGACCTACCTGAAGACCTACGTGATGATCAAGGAAGGCAAAGGGTTGGCCGAGATCGCTGCGGAGCGCAGCATGTCGGTGAGCACCATTGAAGGCCATGCGGCGCGCGGCATTGCCGAGGATGTGCTGCACATTGATGACCTGATGCCTGCCGAGGACCGCGAACCCATAGCCGACTGGATGCGCGCCCACCCGGACCAGGGCCTGAACGATGCCCGAGCGAACTTCGGGGACCGCTACACCTATGGCCAGTTGCGCATGGTGCAGGCCTGGGTGCGCAAGGAAAAGGAACAGGAGGGAGCGTAGACCGCCCCCTCCCGACCCACCCCGAACGTACCCGCTACACGGGCCGCTGTCCCAACTCCTTCAGTATCCGGCCGATCTCGGCGAAACTGCTGGCCTCGAACTCCAGCGAAGGGCGTTCGTGGGGTGAAATGGGCTTGCGGCACACATGGGCCCTTCCATCGATCACCGTGTACGCGAAGAGCACGGCCGGTTCGTTGCGTGCAACAGGTGGCGAGGTCAGTTCGCCCCAGCCGTTGCGGCCCATTTGAAGGATGCTGCGTATGCCCGTGAACACCACGAAGGCCTCGGTCTGCTTGGGGGGCTCGCCTTTCGTGATCACCTGGTACTTCTGTGACTCCGGCAGGTTGATGAACCGGTCGCAGTTGATCCACCCCAGCTGTGATGTGCTGAACATGTAGGCGTTCAGTCCGCCCATGTCGGCGGTGCCCATGCTGTCGGCGCGAAGGGTGTATTGACGCAGGCTCTCGGCCCGCACCGTGGCCCAGTTGGCCACCAACGAGTCGTAGCGGGCCCGTTGGGGAGCATACAGCGCATTGTAGCGATCAAGCATTGGGGTGTACACGTCCGCATGCCAGACCGCGTATTCGGCCGCCTTCTGTTCCTGCCATGCGGCCATGCGCTCATGGTAGCGCTGCAGACGCTCGGGGAAGCTGTTGCATTCCGCCTCGTAGGTGGCCACCTTGCGTTCGTACTTGGCTATCAGCTCAGCATGCCGTTCCATGGCCTTGGTGTAGCGTGCTTCGGTCATGCGTTCCACGCGCTTGGGTGCCAGGAAGGCCCACCAGGGGCTGTACGCGGTGTAGCTCTCGCGGCGCGGGGCCACCGGTTCGCGGGGCATCACGGGGTCCACGGGTTTCACGGGCCTGCCTTTCAGGTCCTGCACGTACACTGGCAGATTGTAAGAGAGGCTCGGTGGTGCGGGGTAGCGTGGTTCGCGCCAGGTGCTCACCGTTGTTTCCTTCAGGGGCTGGGCCGTGGCTGTCCAATCGGCGCCATCGCTGCTTAGGAAGAGTTCCATGCCCGGCTTGCGCTGTTGCATGGGCACGGCCACGTTCATGGGCGAAGCTGCGGCGAGGCGCAGGGTGTTGCCATCGGCATCGGTGGCCTGCACGCGCAACATGCCTCCGGTCTCCAACATGCGTTCGCCACTGCGGGTGCTCAGCTGGTGGGCCAGCATGGCCTGCAGTCCAAGGGCCTCGGTCATTTCCACATGCACGGCACCCTGCACGGTGCGGCCTTGCGCATCCACGAACGCACCGGCCTCGAAGCGTACCTGCACACCGGCAGTACCCACGATGGTCTGCTCTTGCGTGGGGTCGATGGTGAAGCGTTGCACGCTGCCCTCCATCAGTGCGCGACGCAGTTCTTCGGTATCGGCGAAGTAGTGGCGCGTGAAGGTCACTTTCACGCGGCGGTTCAGGGCCATGCCATTCTCATGGCGGTTGCTGGCCATCGGATCGCGCTCGCCGAAACGGTCCACCGTGATCACCTGCCGATCGGCCCCTTTGTCGGCCAGGTAGTTCGCAACGGCCTCGGCGCGGGCCAGCGAAAGGGCTTCGTTGTAGGCCAGGTCGCCATCGCTGTCGGTGTGGCCCTGCACCGTGAAACCATGATCGCCGTTCAGGGTCAGCGTGGCCATCAGGCTATCGAGCTGGGCCATGGTGGCGGGTGTCAGCACGCTCTTGTCCTTATCGAAATGAACGTACAGTTCAACCACGGTGGTGGTGGCCATACCGAGCGTGGCCAGGAGCAGGCCGAGGAGGAGAAGGAGTGTGCGTGCCATGGGTCTGGGTTTTGGGTCGTTCGTTCGTTGGCGTGGTCGCCCTTTGACCTTTAATGCAGGCCTTGCCAAAAGGTGACCCCCACCCCGCATAGAACGCTGCGGATGGTGTTCCGCATACTAGCTTCGGATCATGGCGCGCGATATCCATGCCCCCGATGCGCAGGGCTTTATTCCTGGTGTGTACAACTACTGCGACCGGCGTTGCGAGCGGTGTCGTTTCGTACGTCAATGCCGCGTGGGTGCCGTGGATGTGGACGATGTGGGCGAGGCCGAGGACGCCGTGGCCAGCGGGCGTCCCGAGGACCTGCGCGAACGCCTGATGAAGCTGATGAACAGGCCGCCATCGGAAGAGGATGATGAGGACGAGGAGGAAGATGCCGACGAAGAGGACGAGGAGGATGGGTTCGAGCTTGACCACGAACCTGCCGATCTGGAGCCCACGGAAGAGGAGCTGCGCGAGCAAGAGAACGTAAGGAAGGCCGTAAAGGCACATCCGCTATCCACCATGGGCATGGCCTACATGGACCTTGTGGACGAATGGCTGGACCCGCGTGAAGAGATGCTCACTTCCAAGGGCATCCTGGTCCACCGCCGGCAGGAGCTGAGCCTGGCCGCAGCGATGCGATCACCGGAAGCGTTGGTGCTCAGTGAGGCCCTGGACGAGATCGGTTGGTTCAAGACCATGCTGCACGTGAAATGCCAGCGCGCCATTCGCGGCAAGTTGGAGGACACCGGTTGGATGAAGGCCGTGGACATGGATCCCCTGCAAAGCGATTGGAACGGCACCGCCAAACTGTGCTTCGAGATCGTGCAACGCTGCGTGGCCGCGTGGGAGACCGTGGCGGAGCTGATGCCCGAGGAGGCCGATCAGTTGGTGGCCATCAACGAGTTGCTCCGCCGCGTGGATGAAGAACTACGGAAGGAGTTCCCCGATGCGCAACGATTCATCAGGGCCGGTTGGGATGCACCGGATCAGCCTTCCGCCAGGTAGAGCGCGGCACCTACCAGCCAGGTGAGCAGGAAGCTGAGGTAGGCCAGTCGCAGCGGCAGGTACTTACGGCGCGATATGAAGCGGCCGTGCGCGTGCAGCTCTTCCAGGATGGCATCGTGCGTGCGCGGTGGCGAGCTCATCACATGGTGCATGTGCCGCTTGAACTCGGGCAGGCTCAGTTGGATGAAGTTGGTGAAGTGCAGGATATTGAAGGGTACCTGCGTGCTGCCGGTGTCCGGCATTTCCTTCTGGATCAACGGGCTCTTCGGCACCGTGGACCAAGCGCTCAGAATGATGGTCGTAAGCGCACCGATCGCGATCACCCAATAATGTGCGGCCGGTCCTGTGAGCGAATGGTCGGAGACCTTCACCAGGGCGAACTGCAGCATAACGGCCGAAAGCGTCAACATCAGGTTAGCCTTCAGGTCGCTCATCTGGCTCGCGGTCATCAGGTTCCACCGCGTTTGCATCAGCAGCTGGTCGCGATGGTCCGCGATGTAGGGGTCCACATCCTCGTACCGCATCGGCATAGGCTGTCCACTGGGTACAGGCTCGTTCGCTGCGGGGGCATTGCTCTCCATGTCGGTGCTGTTTAGCGCCCGACAAGGTAGTACGCTGTCGAATAGTCGCTGTTCGGTGCAACGCTCAGCGCACCTTCAGCAGGCTGCGCACTTGTTGCACGCCTTCGTTCTGAAGACGGGCGTAGTACACCCCTGCTGGCAACGGTCCGAGTTCCACGTCCACCTTGTGCACACCTGCGGGCATGGGCTGGTTGAGCACGGTCTGCAACAACTGCCCTTGCTCGTTGAACACCTGGATCAACACGCTGCCGCCGTTGCTGGAGAACTCCAACGTGGTACGTTCGCTGAAGGGGTTCGGGTAGGCCTGTATCAAACTATCGCCCGCACGTTGGTTGATGGCATGCACGCCCGTGCCCAGACATCCACTGGGGTCAATGAGTTCCAAAGGTTGATAGGTCTCGAGCAATACGTTGTCGATATCACTGTCCGAGAGGCAGAACCAATCCTTCAGCACGCTGGCATATACCGACCGGAAGTCATACTGCATGGCCAGGTTGGTCTGGAACGTGGCGTTGGCCGGTATTTCCGGGTTGGTACCGGTGATGCCTGGGATCACCTTGCTGCCGAACAGGAACATGGGTTGTGCGCTGCCATGGTCGGTGCCCAGGGAGGCGTTGTCCACAATGCGTCGCCCGAACTCACTGAAGGTCATTCCCATCACGCGGTCCTCCAGGTCCAGCAGTTGCAGGTCGTCCTGGAAGGCATGGATGGCATCGCTCAGTCCTTTCAGCAGGTCGGCGTGGTTGCCCAGTGTGTGGTCGCTGGCCACAACTTGCTGCGCGTGCGTATCGAAACCACCGATGCTCACCCAATAGATCTTGGTCTTCAGCCCCCCGCAGATCAGTTGGGCCACGATCTTCAATGCGGCTGCGAGCTCGGCGCCGGGCTCATTGCCGGTGGGGTAGAGGGTGCTCTGGTTGCAACCCGACACGGCCGCCGCTTCGATCACATCGCCATAGAGGTCGGTCTGGCGTTGCACCTGGCGCACGAAGTCGAGCTTGCCGCCGCTGCACAGCGCGCTGGCCGGGTCGTTATAGATGTTGCCCGTCAGGTTGAGCGGGTCGTCGGTGTTGAAGATGGCCGTGCCCATGCTCACACCCATGTATTGCAGGCCGGGCCCCACCACGCCGCCAACGCGAATGGCCAGCGGGTCGGGCATGTCGTCATTGGGATAGCCTGCAGGAAAGTTCGGATACTCAAGGTTCAGGTAGCGCCCTGTCCAGCCTGAGCTGAGCAATTGGTCGCTGTTGGCGCCGGTCTCGTAGATGTCGGTGGCGCGGAAGTGCGAGAAGTTGGGTTCGGGGTAGCTCACGCCCTGCACGATGCGCAGCTTGCCATCCTCCCACAGCTCGCGCAGCCCGCCCATGGAGGGGTGGAAGGCGGTGCTGGAAGTACCGGTGAGCGAAAGCGTGGCGCTCTGCGGGATCAGCACGTTGGGCCGTTTGGTGGCCAGCACGTTGTACTGGTCCAGCGGGATCACGGTGTTCAGTCCGTCGTTGCCACCGAACAACTGCACGATCACCAGCACGCGGTCCTCGGTATCCGAACTGCGCAATGCTCCCAGCAATGGGCTGGCAAGGCCTTGCACAGTGAACCCACCGATGGTGGCCGCGGCAGAACTGCGAAGGAAGTTTCTTCTGTTCATGGCGTTCAGTGGAGTTGGGTTTCAGCAGCACCTGACATGTCGAGAAAGAGCCACAGCAGCAGGCTGGGCACCAGTTGTGCCGTCATGTTCGTGGTGTTCGGGTCGTTCACGTAGATCTCGTAGGCATCGGTCCAATACACATCGCTCTGCTGACCGAGCAGCAGGTAGCTTGTCTTCAACTGGTTGCGCACGGTGGTTGAAATGGGCAGTGCCATCAATAGTTCCGCCGCTTCGGCCACCACCACGTTCGAGTCCATGGCGTTGCTGAACTGGCCCACCAACTGCACCAGGTCCACCTTGAAGAGGAGGTTCCTGCTTTCCACCTGATACAGGTTGTTGGGGGTGGAGAAGCCAGTGTACAGGATGCCTTGCAAACTGAAATTGCGCGCCGGATAGGTGGCGGTGTCCAGCCAGATGTCGTCGTAGCTGGGGAATTGGTAGTAGGCCGGCCAGCCTGCCACGTTCGGCGGGTTCAGCAGTTCCTGGCCGCAGTAGGCCGTCAGCCAATAGATGTCGCGCCACACGCGATATTGTGCCTCGAACTGCTGTGGCGTGGGCATCGGCATGTTCAGCTTGCGGATGGACCCGATAACCAGGTCGGCGGGGCTCATCACCATGCATGCCCGGATCTGCTCGCTGAAAAAGTGTTCGCTGGTGAGCAGTGCACGCACTACGGTGCGCAGTTGGTCCGGCGCGGTGGCATTGTCGCGGAACAATTGGGCCAGTGGTACGATCACCTCCGCCTCCGCGCTCGCATCGATCTCGCCGTGCACGAAGAAGCGATAGAGCTCGCGGCAGATGAAGAGCGAGACCTCCTCTTTCGCGAAGATCATGTCCAGCAAGGCGTTCAGCTCGGTGGCCCCGGCCTCTGCGCCGGTCTGTCCCTGGATCACCGTGTTGTTGAAGAAGCCGCTGAACTGCTTGTTGGTGGTGTCGTGCTGGTTGGGCCGGAAAAGTGTGAAGGGCAGAACTACCGTTCCCGCGATATCGGTCTCGCGCACGGTCCATCCGGTAAGCACGCGGGCCGCTGCCTGAACATCGCTCTCGGTGTATCCACTGCCTTCGCCCAGCGTGAACAGCTCCATCAGCTCGCGGGCATAGTTCTCATCGGGTGCGGTAACGGTGTTCTGGTTGCCGTTGAGGTAGATGAGCATGGCCCCGCTGGTGCTTACCTCGTACATCAATTGGCGGAAGTTGCCCAGGGCATGCGTGCGCAACAATTGGTCGTACTCGTAGCTGAGCCGCGGGTTGAACACCTGGAACACCTGTGTGGGCATGTGGTTGCCCCAGAACAGCACCAGCTTCTCGCGCAGGGTACGGTCCTGTTGCACCATCAGGCCCGTGCGCCACCACATGTAGCTCTGCACGCGGGCTCCGGTGAGCGCCGTCAGCTCCTCATCGTTGTTGCCATAGCGTACGGTGTCCACCCACGTACTGCCGAAGGGGACCTGCGGATCCACGGCATTGGGGTCGGGTGAGTTCGTAGGGCCTGCGGTGTAGGCCTTGATCGGTGGCGCCGTGTCGTTGGTGAAGTTGAGCAGCGCGTCAACCACCTGGTCCAACGAGCTGCCATTGAAATGGGCGAGGTCGGCGTTGGAGCAGCCGAACAGGGTGCGTCTGACCAAGTGGGTCAGTTCCGGTCTGCCGAACGGTCCGGAATAGGGTGTGAGTGGCATGCGAATGTGTGGACTTTCGGGGTTGGGACACCGGAAGTGATCGAAAGTTAGATCGGTGTGCCCGGTCCGGTCCATCCACATTCGACGGAATGCCCTCCGCCCGCTGTTGAAATGTGCCGGACGGTTGATTAGCACGCCATGAGGTGCACCTCACTCGGCGTGCGCATGCGATCTTCGGGCCATGAAACTCGTTTCGTTCAATGTGAACGGCATCCGCGCCAGTGTGGGCAAAGGCCTGCACGATACGCTGCGCCAGCTCGATGCCGATGTCATCTGCTTTCAGGAGACCAAGGCCACGCCCGAACAGGTGGCCACTGCGCTGTCCGGTGTGAACGGCTATCACGTGAACGCCTATGGAGCGGTGAAGCCGGGCTACAGCGGAACGGCCATCGCCAGCAAGGAGAAGCCCACGCAGGTCCATTTCGGGATCGGCATGCCAGGGCACGATGATGAAGGCCGCGTGGTCACCTGCACGTTCAGCGATGTGATGGTGGTCTGCGTGTACACCCCCAACAGCGGCGAAGGCATGAAGCGCCTCGGTTATCGCGGCGAATGGGACGAGGCCTTCCGTACCTACGTGAACAAGCTGGCCAAGGGCAAGCTTCCGGTCATCGTTACCGGTGATCTCAATGTGGCGCACCAGCCCATCGACATTGCCCGGCCCAAGGAGAACTACAACAAGACCAGCGGCTACACGCAGCAGGAGATCGATGGCCTGAGCGCCCTGCTCACTTCCGGCTGGGTGGACACCTTCCGGCATCTGCATCCCGACGTGGTGAAGTACAGCTGGTGGAGCCAGCGCTTCGGTGCACGCGCCAAGAACGTGGGTTGGCGCATCGACTATGTGCTCGTGACCAAAGGATTCGAGAAGAAGGTGAAGGAAGCCTTCATCCTGAACGAGGTAATGGGCAGCGACCATTGCCCGGTGGGGATCGTGTGGTAGCTGTCACTCCGGACTTGACCTGGGGTCGCGAGCATGAGAAACAAATGAAGAGGTGATCCAGGACCGAATAGAATGAAGAACCTCCTTCGACTGGAAGAGCTTGCGCAGTTCCTAGCGTGCTTGATCACATTTATCGTTATCAGTGCGCCATGGTGGGTCTATGTTCTGCTGATCATTGGTCCGGACATTGGGATGTTGGGTTACCTCGTGAGCAATAGGGTAGGAGCTGTTTCGTACAACTTGCTCCATCACAAGCTGATCGCTATTGTCGTAGGTCTGTTAGTGCCCTATTTGATCCACGAGTTTGCGGCTACTGATGGATGGATCGAGGGTCTTTACAGCCCAGCCGTGTATGGTGGTATCATCCTTTACGGCCACGCCAGCATGGACCGCATCTTCGGCTACGGCCTGAAGTTCGGCGACAACTTCCACCACACGCATCTCGGTTGGATCGGTAAGCTCAAAGGGAAAGAGCAGGAGAATTAGTCATTCACTGCCAACAGTCTACCGCCAACTGTCTACTGCTCACTTACGAATGCGCCTCCTCCTCCTCGACAATTACGACAGCTTCACGTGGAACCTGCACCACCTGCTGGAACCGCATGCCGAGGTGGATGTGTTCCTCAACGATGCCATCACCGTGGACGAGGCCGCGCGTTACGACCGTATCGTGCTCTCCCCCGGACCAGGGCTCCCTTCGGAAGCCGGCATCATGATGGACCTTCTGGTGAAGTTGATGCCTACGCATCCCATCCTTGGTGTCTGCTTGGGCATGCAGGCCATTGTGGAAGTGTGCGGAGGTTCGCTCTACAACCAGGAGCGCGTCATGCACGGTGTCGCTGTTCCCTGTGTGCCCGAAGAACCACGCGACCCGTTGTTCGCCGATCTGCCAGTGCGTTTTGATGTCGGACTGTACCACAGCTGGGCCGCGGATCCTGAAACACTGCCCTCTTCACTTCGCGCAACGGCCCACAGCGAGCAGGGCGTGATCATGGCCATACGTCATTACACCCACCCGGTTTGTGGCGTGCAGTTCCATCCGGAAAGTGTGCTCACGCCCATGGGGGGGCGCATCATCACCAACTGGTTGGCGCAGTGATCGGTCCTTTGGACGAACGATCTTAGTACAACCGGTTGCTTGGTGCGGCACCGATCGGTAGGCGCTGCTCCACTTTCAGGTCGCGCAGAATGCTGGCCTTGATGTTCAGGCGAAGCATGAAGCTCTTCCGCTCACCGAAGGGGATCACGTTGGCATTGAACTCCCAGCAGTGCAGGTCCCAGTAGAGGTTCAGCGAAGTGGGCGTGAGCTCTTCCGCAACAATGTCGTAGCCGCTGCTCATGCCGAGCTTCCAGTATTTCAACACGGTCACATCGCCATTGAAGAGCACGCTCTGGCGCTCGCTATCAGTGTATGTGTCGTTCAGGTAGGCACGGTTGATGTCGTAGCTGTAGTTCACCCCGAGGCGCCAAGGCATGTTGAAGCTCTGGCGTGAGCCTTTCGTGGGGTCGCTGTCCTCCACTACGCGTTGGTCAGTGCCCGTGTCGTTCGTGGGCTGTCCGTATCGCTTGCTCTTCAGATCGAAACCCACGGCCACGTTCGTGTAGACCATGCGTGCCAGCTTGCCGCTCACCGATCGTTCACTTCGATCAATGCGCTGGCCGCTCGTGTTCACGGCATAGGGATCCCAGATGCTCACCAAGTTCACGTTCACCAGGTTGAACAGGGCGGTGCGTGCCGAGAGGTTCACCGGCGACCAGCGCACCGAATCGCGCAGCATATCGTAGCTGCCGTTGATCCCCAGGAAGTCGATCAGCTTCATCTTCTTGAACTGGGTGCTCACACTATCGCGGCTCGCCTTGCTGTCGCGCACCTTGGCCTCCACGTTCTGGATCAGGCCGAGGTTCAGTGTGCCGCTCTCGCCGGCAGCAGGCTTTCCGTAGATGCCGATGTCGTAAGGGGAATAACTTCCGGGGGCACCATTGGGGCCGTAAGGGCCGAACACTTCAGTGCTCTGGTCGGGTCGGTAGGTGAGGCCTACGCTCGGCGTCAACGTGTGGCGGATGGCCTTCAGGCGTTCACCCCTGAAGAGGTACATGCCGTACAGCTTGCTGGTCAGCGTGGCACCCGCTCCCCATTCGCCCACCCGGCTGAAGCCCGGCACCGTATCGGTAATGGTGGTATCAGCATCCGGGTAGTAGGTCTTGCGCAGCGTTTCGGTGTACCAGCGCTCCGTGAACCGGAACTCGGGATTGAACGTGAAGAAGCGGCTCTTGAAGGTGGTGGTCACTGCGGTGGTCTGGCGCACACCGTTCTGCATCTGCTTTGCAAGCCGGGAGATGTTCCCCAGGTAGATCTGGTCCTCGGTGGTGCTCAGGCGGTTGTCGAAGTTGGCGGTGTAGTTCACGGCCAACTGATCATACCAACGGCTGGGCGCACCTGCTGGCCGCAGCATCTGTATGGGCAATATGCGTTGCAGGTTGAAGGTGGCCGACGGTAGCGTGATATCGAAGGTCTGGTTCAACGTGTTCTGGCTGTGCCGCATGCTCACCGCCAGGTTATACGGCTTGCCGGTCCAGAGGTGCGTCCATTGTACGTTGCTCTGGAAGGTGTTGCTGAGGTAATCGTTGAAACTGCTGTTGAAGTTGTTGGTGAAGTTGTTACTGGTACCCACGTTCACGCTGGCACTGAATCGGTCGGTGAGGCTGGCCTTGGGGTCCATCAGATGGTTCCACCGCACGAAGAAGTTCTGCTGCTTGCTGAAATCGGGGAAGTCGGGGTCGCTGTTGAGCAGTGTGCTATGGCTGAGATTGAGGTTGCCGCTGTACCGGTAGCGGGTGCGGTACCGGGCTAATGCGCGCGCGGCCCAACTGCCCTTGCTGTAGATGTCGCCGGTCAGTTGCAGGTCGAAGTGGTCGTTCACGGGCAGGTAGTAGCCGCCGTTCAACAGGAAGAAGCCCAGCGATGCATTGTCACCCCAGGTGGGGATGAGCACACCGCCGCTGCCGCCCTTGCGGTTGGGGAAGGTGGCGAACGGCAGTGCCAGCGGAGTGGGCACCTTGCCCACCTTCATGTACGCCGGGCCGGCCACGATCTTGTCATCGGGCACCACGATCATGCGGCTCACCTTGAAATGGTAGTGCGGGTGCGGCCGGTCGCAGGTGGTGAGCATACCTCCTTTGCCATGCACCTCGCCGCTGGGGTGGCGCTTGCTCAGGCTGGCGCTCAGCCAAGCGGTCTGCTCTTCGGTGCGCACCTCGCGGATCATCCCGGTCTTCGTGCGGAAGTTGTAGCGGATGCTGTCGGCATCAATGGTGTGGCCGTCCTGCGCGAATTGTGGTTTGCCCACCACCGCCCCGGTGCTGTCGGGGGCACCAAAAGCACTGGCCTCTTCGTTCTTGAAGCTGAAGGCGATGCGGTCCGCGGTGAGCTGGATGCCCTGGTACTTCACCGTGGCCGCGCCAAAGAGGTACACGGTTTGCTCTTTCAGGTCGTAGCGGATACTGTCCCGCGCCTCGTACCGCACTTCGCTCTGAAGTACCTGAGCGCGGAGCGGTAGCGCCACACACATCAACACAGCCGTGATGAAAACTGCATTTGTTCGCATCGGGGTCCGCAGCTCCGGGCCGGTAGCTTCGCCCCTGAAAGGCCGGATGCGTGGCGGTAACGTCATGGTCCAGCCTTTCCCACGGAAAAGCGGGCCGAAATTAACGGATCGCGTTCCGCGTGCCATGGAACGAACACCACGTGTGCTGAAGTATGTCCTCTTTTTGGCCGTTCTGCTTGCGGCCGGTGGCAGCGCGCTCGCACAGGCCCAGCAGGGACGCGACCCCCACCGCATCCGTACCGTGGTGCTCGATGCCGGCCATGGGGGCAAGGATCCCGGTAACCTGGGTACCGGCCGCTACAAGACCACCGAGAAGCACGTTTCACTGAACGTGGCGAAGCTGGTGGGCAAGTACCTCAACGAGACCTATCCTGACATCAAGGTGGTGTATACCCGCGAGGACGACCGTTTCATCGAACTGATGGAGCGTACCCAGATCGCCAACCGGGCCAAGGCGGACGTGTTCATCAGTATTCACTGCAACGCCAACGACAATAAGGACCCCCACGGCTGCGAGACCTACGTGATGGGTCTTCACAAGACCGAGGCGAACATGCGGGTG
This sequence comes from uncultured Chryseobacterium sp., assembly GCA_964592515.1. Taxonomy (GTDB): domain Bacteria; phylum Bacteroidota; class Bacteroidia; order Flavobacteriales_F; family PHOS-HE28; genus PHOS-HE28. Next base: position 29,363 of record CAZQFG010000001.1, read on the forward strand.
GCGCAGAAAGAGAACGCCGCCATCCTGCTGGAGGACGGCCACGAATTGAAGTACGACGGTTACGACCCCAAGGACCCCGAGAGCCAGATCGCGTTGAGCCTTCGCCAGAACGTGCACTTGGAGCAAAGCCTGTTGCTCAGTTCGCTCATCCAGAAGCAGTTCCGCGAGCGGGTGGGCCGACCGGACCGCGGCGTGAAACAGGCCGGATTCCTGGTGATCAGCTACACCACCATGCCCGCTGTGCTGATCGAACTGGGCTTCCTTACCAATCCCAAGGAAGAGGATTTCCTTCAGGAGGCCGAGGGCCAGGACTACATGGCCAGCGCCATCTACCGGGCCTTTAAGGAATACAAGGGCATTGTGGAAGGTGTTTCGGTACCCGCCCCGGAGCCCAAACCCGCACGACCCGACAGCACGCACGTGGCCATCCCGGACAACAGCACCAAGCCGACTCCCGCGCCGGCGGTGGTCTTCAAGGTGCAGGTGGTCACCAGTAACAAGCGCATCGAAACGAAGCCGGCCAACTTCAACGGATTGGAAGGCGTAGAAGAACAGAAGGGTGCCGGCGTGTACCGTTACACGGTGGGGCATGAGCCTTCTCTGGAAAAGGCTCGCGAAGTGCAAAAACGTTGCAGGGACAAGGGTTTCGACGGGGCGTTCATCGTGGCGTTCAAGGACGGGCAACGGATCGATCTGCAGGAAGCCCTTAAATTGGCCGGGGCTCGCTGAACGCGGCCGATTCTTGGATGAAGATTAAGCGCGAGTACAGCATTGCCTTGGTGGTCCTGGGAAGTCTGGGACTGTTGATCTTCGGCATCAATTTCCTCAAGGGTATCGACCTGCTGGAGCGGCGTAACGTGTTCCATGCGGTGTATGGCGATGTGTCCGGTGTCACGGGTTCCAGCCCGGTCTTCTACCGCGGCCTGAAGGTGGGCCAGGTGATCCGAACCCAGTTGATGCCCGATGGCAGTGGCCGAATTGTCGTGAGCTTCCAGATCGACAACGACGACCTGCCCGTACCGAGCGACTCCAAGGTACAGATCTACAGCGCCGATCTCTTCTCCCGCGCCCTCCAGATAATCCCGGGCGTTAGCAAGGAACTGGCCTCTAAGGGCGATACCCTTGTGGGCGATGCGCAGTTGAGCCTTACCGATGCCGTGGGCGAACAGATCGACCCGCTTAAGCGCAAGGCCGAGCGCATGTTGGCCAACGTGGATTCGGTGCTATCGGGCCTTAACAAGGTGTTGAACGATTCGGCCATCGGCGACATTGATGCCAGCTTCGCCAGCATCCGCGGCACCTTGGAGACCTTCAACGCCACAAGTCATAGGCTCGATGCCATGATCGCGGTGGAATCGCAGGCCGTGCACGCCACACTGGAGAACCTGCGCAAAGTGTCAGAGAACCTGGTGGCCTACAATACCCACATCGCAAGTATCCTGCAGAACATGGATACCCTCAGTGGTACGCTCAGCGGCACCGAGGTGAAGCAAATGGTGGCCGACCTGAACGCCAGTACAGCCAAGCTGAAGGGCCTCATGGAAGGGTTGGAGGCCGGGCAGGGTTCGTTGGGCCAACTGATGAAGAACGATACGCTGTACGCCAACCTTGAGGCGGCCACGCATGAACTGGACCTGTTGCTGGAGGATATGCGCTTGAATCCGAACAGATACGTCCATTTTTCGTTGTTCGGTAAGAAGGACAAACAGCCCAAGCTGAGCGACAGCGACATCGACCGCATCGCGAAGGCCTTGCGCGAAGCCAACAAACCATGAGCATCGCCAACATCCTCTTCCTGCTGCTGCTCGCCGGTGCGGTGGCCCTGTTCGCCAGGAATCTGGGTCGCGTGGTGCGCAACATCAGGTTGGGCCGTGACCAGGAGATCAATGACCGCAAGGCCGAGCGTTGGGGCGTGATGGCCCGCGTGGCCCTTGGGCAGAGTAAAATGGTGGCGCGTCCGGTGGCCGGCCTCATGCACATCCTCATCTACGTGGGCTTCGTCATCATCAATATCGAGGTCCTCGAGATCATCATCGACGGCATCTTCGGCACGCACCGGATCGGATCTTTCCTTGGCGGATTCTACGACTTCCTCATCGGCAGCTTCGAGATCCTGGCGGTGGGCGTGCTGCTGGCGTGCGTGGTCTTCATTGCCCGGCGCGCCGTGCTGCAGTTGCCGCGCTTCCACAAGCCCGAGATGAAAGGCTGGCCCACGAAGGATGCGATGATCATCCTGATCACAGAGATCGCGCTGATGGGCGCCTTCCTGAAAATGAACGCCGCCGACCAGGTGCTGGCGCAGCGCGGGGTGGAGCACTACACCATGGCCGGCAGCTATCCTGTCAGCAGCCTGCTGCAGCCCTTTTTCGCAGGAATGAGCGACGGCACGGTGCTGTTCTTCGAGCGTTCCATGTGGTGGTTCCACATCCTGGGCATTCTCGCCTTCCTCAACTACCTGCCGTATAGCAAGCACTTCCACATCATGCTCGCGTTCCCCAACACTTGGTACAGCAAGTTGGAGCCGCGCACGCAGGTCAGTAACATGCCCCGCATCACCGGCGAGGTGAAGAGCATGTTGGACCCTTCCGTTGCACCGCCTGAGCCCGCACCGGCCCGCACCGTGGCCGGGGTTGAAATGCCCGAGCGTTTCGGGGCCAAGGACGTGTTCGACCTGAGCTGGAAGAGCCTGATGGATGCCTACAGCTGCACCGAGTGCGGCCGTTGCACCAGTGAATGTCCGGCCAACCTCACCGGTAAGCTGTTGAGCCCGCGCAAGATCATGATGGATACGCGCGACCGATTGGAGGAAGTGGGCAAGGTCATCGACGCGAAAGGGAAGTGGGAGGATGATGGCAACAGCCTGCACACGCGCATCAGCGAGGAGGAGTTGTGGGCCTGCACCACGTGTAACGCGTGCACCCAGGCATGCCCGGTGAACATCGATCCGGTGAACATCATCATGGAGATGCGACGCTACAAAGTGATGGAGGAGAGCAGCACGCGACCTGCGCTCACCGGCATGTTCAACAATGTGGAGAACAACGGCGCTCCTTGGGCCTTCGGTCCCGATCAGCGCATGAAATGGACGGAATCGTGATGAACAACCAGGTCCACGTCCCCACAATGGCCGAATTCGCCGCTACAGGCGAAGTGCCTGAGGTCTTGTTCTGGGTGGGCTGCGCAGGCAGCTTCGACGATCGTGCACGCAAGATCACCAAGGCCTTTGTCCGCATCCTGAACGCGGCCAACGTGAAGTATGCGGTGCTGGGGCAGGAGGAGACCTGCACCGGCGATCCCGCACGACGCGCAGGAAATGAGTTCCTGTTCCAGATGCAGGCCCTGCAGAACGTCACCGTGCTGAACGGCTATGGCGTGAAGCGCATAGTGACCGCCTGCCCGCATTGCTTCAACACCTTGAAGAACGAGTACCCTGCACTGGGCGGCACCTACGAAGTGCTGCATCATACGCAGTTCATCAACGCCCTCCTCAAGGAGGGCCGCATCAAGGTGGAGGGCGGCGACTTCAAGGGCAAGCGTATCACCTTTCACGACCCATGCTACCTGGGCCGCGGCAACAACGAGTACGAGGCCCCGCGCGAGGTGCTGCTGAAGCTTGATGCCGCGCTGGTGGAACTGAAGCGGAGCAAGCAGAACGGCTTGTGCTGCGGTGCGGGCGGTGCGCAGATGTTCAAGGAGGCCGAACCCGGCACACGTGAAGTGAACCATGAACGCAGCGAGGAGGCCTTGGGTGCCAAGCCCGACATCATCGCAGCAGGCTGCCCCTTCTGCAACACCATGCTCACCGACGGCGTGAAGCACTTCAACAAGGAAGGTGAAGTGGTGGTGAAGGATGTGGCCGAGCTGATCGCGGAGGCGGGGGAGCTCTGATGGTAGCCCGAGTGTACGGTCAATCGTACACGGTCCTCTTGAACACATCACCGCCCAGACGCAATGGCTCCGTACAAAGCTCAATGGCTCCGTACCCCTTGCTGCCTGCCGGGTCAAGGTCGAACGAGATGGTGACACCGCAGTTCAGGATGGTGACCACACAAACAGTGTTCTGCCAGATCTCCCGTGCATAGGACACGCCCAGTACTTCAAGTTCCCGCAAGAGACCGAAGGCATCCACATCGTCCAGGTGGACCTCCTTATCCGCTGATTTGAACAGCAGCGCCCGGTCCTGAAGGCTGTGCTTCAGCACCCAATAGGACAGGCATGCCTTATCGTCCAGGCCTATGCAGAAGCGTATTCCGTCGAACGCAACATCCCCTCCGATCGGCATTCCGTTCGGATACTGTTGCACCGAGGGCCACAGCAGGAAAGGCCTCAACGCATCCAAGTGCGTGCCGATACGGAGCAAGGCATGCTGCCCGGTGAGGATGAGCTCGGTGATGTCCTTGGGACCTCGGTCCGAAGGGGTGGTTACCAGGTTCATCGATGGAGGTGTGCAACCTATTGCCCCAACAGCACTTTCACCGCCTCTTCCAACTGCTGGTCGCGACCCGTGCTAACAGCACCCGGCTCCAGGGCCTGCTTCACATCGGGGTCTAGCTGTTGGTTCTCCAGGTAGTTGCCGTTGTTGTCGATCATGCCCACTTGGGGAATGCCGAACCACATGCCGTTCTGCAGGCCTTCCCACCACACCGCTGTGCCAGTGCCTGCCACGGGCATGCCTACCAGCTTGCCGATGCCGAGCGCGCGGTAGGTCACGGGGAACATATGCGCGTCGCTGTAGTTGCCCTCGCTCATCACCACCACACTGGGCTTCTGCCATTTGAACTGGGGCTCGGTGCCCAGGTTCTGGCCACGTGGCTCGAAACGCATGTAGGTCTTGCCGTTCAGGAAGGTGGCCAGGTCATCGTGCAGCCATCCGCCACCGTTGAACCGTGTGTCGACCACCAGTCCTTTTCGATCGTGGTAGCGACCAAGTGCTTCCTCATACACCACGCGGAAGCTCTGGTCGTCCATGCCTTCCACGTGCACATAGCCGAGCTGGCCATTGCTCAGGCTGTCCACCAAATGGCGGCTGCGTTCAACCCACCGCTGGTACAGGAGGTCCATTTCCATCCCAAGGCCAATGGGCTTCACGATCTCTTCCCAGCGCGTGTTGGTCTTGGGGTCGTGCAGTGCGAGCAATGTGGGCTTACCGGCCTTGCGGTTCAGCAGGCGTGCTGGGTCGATGTCTGGCGTTAGTGCCTGTCCATCGATCTGCTCGATCACGATCCCGGGCCGCACTTTGCTTCCTTCTTTCAGCACCGGGCTGCGCGGGAGCAGTTCGGCCACCAGCAGGCCGGGGCCATCGTGCGGTGCGTAGAGCAGGCCCAACGCCGCGGTCTGGTCGTCCGTGGGTTCCGAATGGCGGTAACCGGCGCCGGTGTGCGATGCGTTCAGTTCGCCCAGCATCTCACTGAGCAATTCGGCCATGTCGTAGTTGTTGTTGATGTCCGGCACGAAACGCTGGTATTCCTTTTTGTAGAGGTCCCAGTCCACACCTTGCAGGTCAACGCGGTAGAATTTCTTCTTCACCTGGCGCCACACATGCTCGAAGAGGTAGGCCCGCTCGGCGTTCTCATTCAAGGTCATTTCACCGTTCACGCCCACACCCTTCATTTCGCTCTTCTCGAGATCGTACCGCGAAATGCTGCCATTGCTGATGAAGTAGAGGTTCTTGCCTTCCTTGTCGATCTTCAGGTCGCCGGCCCAGCCTGCGCCGAGCTTGCTGATGATCTTGGTCTCTCGGGTGCGCAGTTCGGTCTGCCACAGGTCGAAGCCTTTCTCGAAGGGGGTGAGGTAGTATAGCTTTTCGGCATCCTTGCTCAGCACGGCAGCACTGAGATTGCTGGAGTGTACCGTGAGGCGCACTTTGCGGTCGTAGAGGCCTTCCATCTCGATCTTGACCGGCTTCACCTCCTCCTTCTTGTCGGATTTTTCATCCTTCTTGCCATTCTCGTCCTTCTTGTCCTTGTCCGACTTGTTGCCTTCCTCTTTTTTCTTCTCCACCTCTTTCGCCAGCTCCAGCTCCTCCTTGTTCAGCTTGTAACGATCGTAGGCCTCGCGGGTAAGGAAGAGGGCATACACATTGGACTGTCCGCCCCAGCTGGCGTGGTTCTTCATGCCATCGCGCGAGCTGTAGAAGTAGACCGCAGATCCATCGGCTGACCATTCCGGATGATAGCCGCCATAGCCGCTGCGTGTCAGATCGATCACTTCCTGCTTGCCGTCGGCGTTGATGATGCCCACCTGGTTGATCCATTGCTCCTTGTTCAGGAACTCCACCAGGAACCATTTGCTGTCCGGGCTCCAGCTGTACCATTGGTCGCCATCGGCATAGCTGTAGTTGCGCACGGCGGGCATTACGGTCCGCGTCTGCTTGGTGGCGATGTTGAACACCTTCAGAGTGGTGCGCTCCTCGAGGTAGGCCACTTCTTTTCCGTCAGGCGAGTAGTTGGCTTGGAATTCCTCTGCGGGCGTGGCCAACAGCGCTTCCTCTTTCAGCAGTGTGGCGTTGAAGAAGTAGGGCTCTTCCTTGCGCACGATGCTCGTGATGTACAGGTCCCAGCTTCCGCCGCGTTCGGTGGCGTAGAGCAGGGTGCGTCCATCGGGGCTCCAGCTCACCGATCGTTCCTGTTCCGGTGTGTTCGTCACGCGCCGTGTGGTGCCTTCCAACGAGCTCACGAAGACCTCGCCGCGATGGATGAAGGCCACCTCCTTGCCGTTGGGCGAAGGCATCACTTCGGATATATCGCCGTTAACCGATACCGTTCGTTCGGGCAGATAGCGACCATCGCTGTGGGTGCGGATCTCCACCTTCACGGGTGTGCCGCCGTCGGTGAGCGAGTAGATCTCGCCCCGGTAGTTGAAGCAGAGCGTGCCCGTATTGCTCAGGCTCAGTGAGCGCACGGGATGGTCCTTCAGGAAGCTCACCTGCGTGCTGGCACCGCCCGTGCTGGGCATTTTGTGCACGTTGTATGATCCCTTCTCTTCCGTGAGGTAATAGATGGTGGAACCATCGCGGTTGAACACGGGGTCGCGATCCTCGCCGGCGAATGTGGTCAGTTGTGCGTAGGCCTTGGTCTTCGGGTCGAAGGTCCAGATATCGCGCGTCACACTGCTGGTGTGGTGCTTGCGGTAGTTGTCCTCGTAGCCTTTGCGGTCGTGGTACACGATCGAGGTGCCGGTCGCATTGAAGCGTGCGTTCTGCATGGCAATGGTGCTCACTTGCACAGGTCGGCCGCCCTTTGTGGGCACGCTGTACAGTTCGCCCAGCCCGCCCACCGGGAACTGCTGGTGGCGCACATCGTCCTGGCGGTGGCCATAGAACAATACGTTGGCTCCATCGGGCGTGAAGCCGCTCGGCGATTCGGGGCTGCTGTGGAAGGTCAATCGGGTGGCTGGACCACCAGTGGCCGCCATCACGAACACATCGTTGTTCCCGTGCCGGGTGCTGGCGAACGCGATCTGCTTGCCATCGGGGCTCCAAACAGGAGTGTGGTCGTAGGCCTCGTTGGTGGTCAGCACGGTGGCCTCACCGCCGGAAGCGGGCACGCGCCAGATGTCGCCCTGATAGCAGAAGGCGATGGTGCTTCCGTCCGGAGAAATGGCAGGCTGCCTTAGCCAGCGATCGGCCTGTTGGGCCTGAAGCGCTCCGATCAGGGCAAAGGCGGGCAGAAGGAGGTGCGAACGTTTGGTCATGCAGCGAAGTAAGCGTATCGCCACCGTTTTTCGTGGCGTGATGGAACGTTCGGTCATATGCGGATGATCACCAACTTTGTACCATGCAGACGCAGCACGCCAACCGCACCCTCGGCACCATGCCCGTTCATGCCCGCACATGGATCTACAAGTCGCCACGCGCGTTGGGCCAGGCGGAACAGCGCTTGGTGCGCGAACGTGGTACTGAGTTCACCGAGGGTTGGGCTGCTCACGGTTCGCCCTTGGACGCGTGCGTGGATGTGCTGCACGACAGATTCGTTGTGATCGCTGTCGATGAGGAGCAGGCATTGGCAAGCGGCTGCAGCATCGACAAGAGCGTGGCTTTCGTGAAGCGCTTGGAGCATGACCTGAAACTGATGCTCACCGATCGCATGGTGGTGATCTTCGAACAGGATGGCCAGGTGCGCAGCTGCCGGTTGCAGGAACTGCCAGAACTGGTGAAGAGCGGCGTGATAACTGGTGACACCATCGTGTTCGACGATCTGGTCTCCACCGTAGGCGATCTACGCGAGCGTTTCCGGGTGCCATTGCGCGCCAGCTGGATGGAACGCTTCCTTTAGGGCGTACCTATTACCCGCACATCCGCAGGGGCAAAGAACAGGGGATGGCTAGGGCCTTTCGCAGGGTTGTCCATGCGGTATGTTCCCTCTTCCACTTCCAACATCAGCAATCGATCGAAGGTCCGGGGCGCGTAGGCATCAAGTACCAGCACGCTGTCCTCCAGCACGGTCCATTCCTTCAAGCCTTCCAGCAGTTCACGATTGGCCAGCGTATACAGCATTGTGCTGCGTAACACCCGCAGGTAGTAAGGGGTATGTTCGCGCCGCCCGATGCGGGTGAACACCGTGCCATTCAATCGCCTTGCACTGGCCGTGGTGTGGTAATCCCTGTCCGTCCACAGCAATGTCCGGTCGCCTTCATATGCTGCGGTTTTCAAGGCCTTGCATGGCACGGGCACCTGTTCATCAGGGACGCGTTGCAGGTATGGTGCGTGTTGTCGCCGCAGCAGCGCCCAGGCCACCAACGCGGCCACGAACACCAATGCGATCTTGAAAACTCCCCGGCGGTCCATGTTCATTCTGCGGTAACGGGTCTCAATTTAGAGGCTCAAAGCAACGCATATGCGGACCGAGGCCGATAGATGGGTGGGGGCATTGCTCCACGGTTGGGTGGAAGTGCTCACGCTGTTCATGTTACTGGTGGTGGTGCTGGCCGTTGTGGGCTGGGCTTGGAACCGGGGATTCCGTCCGGCCGATCGCGGTCCGTTGGTATCCTGGTCGTTGTTGGTTTCGGCCATCGGTCTTGTGCTCCTTTTGCGGTTTTTCGATCAGGCGTTGGCGGCGTCGTTCATCATTTCCGGTGGCCTGGTCATTGGCGGGTTGCTGGGCCGTGCCATCGAACCGCGCGGGCTCATCATCCCTGTGTTGCTCATTGCCGCATTGCTCGGTCTTGGTTTGGTGATGAGCGCATTGGTGCTCTCCGCCATACTGGTGTTGGTCCTCTTGTTCAGTGCCCGGACACGATGAGCGTGAAACGAAAAGGACAGGTTGTCGTGTGGGCCGTGCTGGCCGGTGCGGTCGCCATGTCGCTGGTCGTATTCGCTGCTGTGTTGGGTCCCATGCGTGCAGTGCATATCGCTGCATCAGCCTTCCTTTCCACCACGGTGGATGGGCTTGCTGGATCAACGCCGAAGCATCGCATACCGGTACTGGATCTTTCCGTTGATCAGGAGAAGTTGGACAGCCTCTCCGCCGATCTGCCGTGGAGCGGTGGGCGCAATATGCCTGCGGTGTTGCATCACAACGGCGCCGATCACAAGGTGCGATTCCGATATCGCGGCGTGTACGCCACCTCACACTTTCTCGGTGGTAAGCGGTCGTTCCGGCTTTCGTTGAAACGCAGTGGACCCTTCGCGCCATACCGTAAGGTGAACGTGATCAACCCGAAGGCCTTCAACATGGTGAACGATCACATGGCGGCCTTCGTCGGTGGCACCATGGGCGTTGCCGTTCCATGGAACGAGCTGGTCTTCGTCCGCATCAATGGTCGCGATCAAGGGGTGATGGAAGTATTCGAGCAAGTGGACGGCGAGTTCGAGCGCAACCGACACCTTGTCGATCATGAAGTGCCGGTTTACAAGGGTGATTATCCCCCCATCACGGGACGCGCGCTCACCAAGGGCCGCAGCCTGTGGACCAACACCGCACATTGGGAGTATGTATCCGATGCGGACAGCTCTGTGGCCCATGCCCGCTTGAAGGCGCTGGTTGAGGCCCTCCGTCCTGACGACCGGCCATTAGGCGCACGACGCGACTCCATCGCGCGTTTGGTGGACGTGGATGCCTTTCTGCGTTATCAGGCCGCCATTCTATTGTTGAACACACAACACATCGATCAGTACCACAACCAATGGTTGGTGCTCGATCCACGCACACAACGGTTCTACCCGGTGCTCTGGGACGCGTTACTGCTCTTCGCGCAGCCCGGCGAACCGTTGTACTACGTGCACGATGCGCTGGCTTATTGGATGTTGCGTGTGCCCGAGTGGCGCCTGCAACGTGACCGCTATGCATGGCAGGCATTGCAACATTTGCATGGGGAAGGAGAGTTCGAGGCTGAACTTGACCGCGTGTTGGACCGCATACGCCCGTCCGTACTTGCCGATAGGAATAAATACGGGAACGTCACCTTGTTCGCCGAGGATGTGCACCGGTTCTCGCTGGTGCATGTGATCTCGTCCATCGCTGGGCTGCGTGATGGCACGCGTCGTTGGTGGAACATCACGAAAGCACGATTGCAAGCGAATGAAGTGGAGGTCACCCGTGCGGACAGTCTGCATCTCGTCTCCTCCTCCGCAGCGCCACTGCGCTTGTCGTGGAAAGGAACAGAGGCTGTGCCGGAGCTTGTTCATGTGAACGGGGTGCCTGTCGTTCCGGTAGCTTCGGAAGGAGGGTGGTCGTTGGTCGTGCATCGGACCTTGGTAACGCCGGAAGGCTCCGAGGACCATCCGTACGCGGACAAACGCCATTTCGATGTGGCTCCGCTCGATAGTTGGGTCCGCTTCGCGAAAGGAGTGCCGGCCACCTTGCGCATCACCAATGCCATTACCGATGAGGAGGCCCGCTAAGCGAACCGCCATCGGACTTTGGCCACTGCTCGGCGGACTGCTTGTGCCGCTGGCGTTGTTGGTGCTGGTGTTCTCCGTGGCCGATCACGGGCTGTTGGCCGGTCGTTGGCCGTTCAGCATCTCCAACGCCGAAGTGGACGCTTATGCAGCGTTGCTTGATCTACGTCCGGAGGACCGTGGCGAGGCACGCGCGGAGATCTATCGTTTTGGTGGCTCGAAGAAGGACGGTGCCTGCTTGATGGACCACACGGGCCCGGGTTGGACGGACCGCTGGTTCGAGGCCGAAGGGTACGGCGATTCGGTCGAGGTGCGCCGCCTGCGCACGGTGGACGATGGCTTCGTGGTGAAATTCAAGCGCGCTGAACCGTTCCGCGCGCAGCGGCATATCGTGCTCATGCCCGCCTCGGTGGAGAGCATGCGCGCCAAGTACCTCGAGGTGCTCGCTGGTGAACTGGGGCTCATTACGCCCGAGGTCTCCTTCGTGCGTGTTATCGCGTGTGGTCGCGACCTCGGGCTCTTCCGCAAAGAGGAGCGCATTGATGCCGATCTGTTGGAGAAGCAGCGCATGGCCGATGGTGCATTGTACGAACAGGGCTATAATGCCCGGCACCCGGACCACCTGTATCCTGCGTTCGATGACGATACCACGGCAGCCGTCATGCTGCGTGCCACCTTGCGACTGGCGCGTGCGGACATGGCTGCTGGCCGCACCAACGCGCTATACCATGTGGTGGACCACGATGCCGCAGTTGGCCGATTGTTGATGCACGTGCTGGAGCGTGATGGGTTCCAGGAAGAGGATGTGTTCGCCTATCGGTGGTCCGAGGGACGTGTGGTGCCGCTGTACCGACCCGCACGCCGCACCACCGATGTCGGGGTGAGCGATGGGCCGTTGATGTGGGATCCCCTGCTGGCACTGCTTTCCGATGTGCGTGTGCGGGAGGCCTTGCGTACGCGTTGGGAGAAGTTGCTGGAGGAGCGTTGGCGCCTTCGCGAACGTTTCCTCACCATGGACCGCGCGTGGCTTCCCTTGCTCGCTCCCCCTGGAGGCCTGGCCATGGCCCGGGCACATACCGCGCGAATGCATGATGAACTGCTGGGCGCCGGGGTGGCCAAATTGGATCCTTTGAAGGCGCTCGATCATCAGCTGGTGAACGGCCCCGGAAGGGCCTCCTTTGAGCAGGATACTGCTGCGGCCCAGCGCTACTGGCCCACATTGGATGATGCCCTATCGGTGCAGCGTATCGTGCAACGCTACAAGGCATCGGTGCGGGGCGACACCATCATTTTCCCCCGAGGACGTTACCAAGTGGACGAGGACCTGGTGTTTCCTTTCGGCAAGAATGTGGTGCTTTTGCAAGGCGCACGCTTCGAGCTGGCACCTGGCGTCAGCGTCATTTGTCAAGGGTCACTGCAGGTGCGTGGCACCAAGCGCAACCCGGTCTTCGTACGTGCCTTGCGGGCCGGTGCGCCGTTCGGTGTGTTCGCAGTGCTGGGCGACAAACGGATCTCGTGCAGCATCCGTGGCTTGAAGTTGGATGGTGGCAGTGAGGCACGCATCTGTGGGGCCTACTTCTCCGGGCAGTTCGCCATACATGGCGCGGGCTACACCGAGCTGGTGGATTGCGTGATCGGTGCGAACGCGGGCGAGGATGCAGTGAACGTGAAAGGAGGTCGCGTACTGCTGCAGGACTGCATCTTCGAGAACGGTATGGCCGACCTCGTGGACCTGGACCTGTGCACGGGTCGCGTTCTACGCTGCACCTTCCGAAGTGGTCGTAAGGACAGCAATGGTGATGGGCTTGATGTGAGCGGCGCGCGTGTGCTTGTGGAGGCCTGCTACTTTCAAGGCATGATGGACAAGGCCATCAGTGTGGGTGAGGCAAGCCAATTGTTGGTCCGAACATCGCAGTTCGAAGGCAACGCACGGGGCGTGGTGGCGAAGGACCTCTCCATTGCGCATGTCATCGACAATGTGTTCACGGAAAATGGACTGTTGTTCGCGGCCTACCGGAAGAAGCCCATTTACGGTGGTGCGCGTTTGATGCGCTACATGAACGTGTACAATGGCGATCAACGCGAGCAGGAGGTCGATGCGTTCAGTGAGGTGACCTCGGTGGAGCGGATGGACGAGAAGGTGCTACGGATCTTCGCGGCCGAGTAGTTCAATGGAAGATCGCGGCCCGGTCAATGGGGCGCTCGCTCGTACGCAGTTCCGTGCCTTTCATGCGCAACTCCTCGGGCGGAGCCTTTTCCAGTGGATACAGCACGGCATCGGGCCGTTGCACGAAACTGACCGTAGCGATAGCGCCGTTCTCCATGCCGACCATGATGCTGCTGCAATCCGCACGGTTCACACCAATGATCCGTTCAATTCCGTCGGCTTGTCTCTCCCGTGCGAAGTACACGGTGCGGGTGTTGCCCTCGGCCACCAGTCTGCGCAGTTCGTTCTCCTCAAAGTAGCCGGTCATTTTCAGGCCGGTCACTTGGTCGAGATGGATGCTGTCCGCCTCGGAGATCAGGAACGCGTTGCCATCCACGAACAGCCGGTGTGCCTGCCCGTTCCTCAGTGCTATGTTCACCCGATCTCCAGTTATCTGGTCATTCCCGCTCCACAGGGCCGGGCGGTGGTGCATGTGAATGGTGCTGTCCGCATCGGCGTACAAGAGCGTGTCACAAACACCCTGTAGATCGCTTCGGAAGAATCGGACGTTGCGCCGGGCAGTGATGCGTTTGCCAGTGCTGTCGGTGGCGGTGAACACGGTGTCGCCATGGAGGTAGAGCGTATCGGCCCCCATACGGAGCACCAGCTCGGCATGCCCGGTCACGTAGGCCTTTTGTTCCAATGATCGGTAGTGGGCCAGATCACCGCGCACGCGGAGGTCGCCGCCACTGTCCACCAGTTCCACATGGCCCCAGGCCTGGCCGATGCCCGTACGGCGGTCGTAGCGCAGGCTGTCCCCTTCGAGCATACGGTCGTTGGCGAGAATGCTGGAGCGGCGCGAGAAGCGCGTGCGTTCATTGCGTGTGTCATAGGTGCCGCGTGTGGTGTTGATCACCGTTGTGCCTTGGGTAATGGTGGTGGGCCCCATGAACTCGGTGATGCCGCTGGTGGTCACGTAGTGCATGGTGTCGCAGGTCACCGTGCGCTCGGGGTGGTCCAAGCGCACATTGCGACTGAAGATGAACCGGTGCGCGTTCGCCAGGTACTTGCCGCTGCCGCTGGTGAGCACGTTGTTCTCGCGCAGGTCCACAATGCGGCCACCGGCCGTGTATACCCCCACGCGTGCCCGAAGATCATAGTCCAATGCGGGAGTGGTCAGTTCCATGCTGCGGTCGTTCAGGCGCACATTGCCTTCCATGCGCGCCATGCGGTCGGTCCCATTATAGGCGAGCCTGTCACCGGTAAGTCTCAGGCTGTCGCCCTGTTCAATACGCACATCGCCGTAGGCGTTCACGCGCTGGTCGGGGAACACATGGGCGCTGTCGCAGAACATCAGGGCGTTGCCGTGCTTCAGGCGCACATTGCCATTGAGGCGTTGTGCGCCGCCGCTCTGTTGGTCGAAACGCAGTGCATCGGCGTTCAGGATCTCCACCCTTCCACCACCGCCTTGCACAGCGGATTGTGCCACGATCGCTGTCGACAGCATCACCATCAAGAGGGGCAGCATGGCGCGGAACACCGGGCTCATCATGGGGTGCGGGAGGAGCAAAGGCCGTACCATGAGCGGCACCGGTCAGTTCATGCTCACGCCGGGCAACTTGCGCATCTGGCGATAGTGTTGGCTCAGGCGTTCCAGGACCAGGCGGATGGCGCCCTCGGCCTGGGCGGTGGCCTCGGACACCGCACTGCCTTGTGCGCGCAACAACATCACGCCGTACACCGCTGTGAAGCAGGTCTCCACAATGCCTTTGGCCTCTTCGCCAGCCTGTTGTTGAAGCGTGGTGATACCGGGTCGCGCGGCTTCGTAGAAGCGATCGTAATCCTCGTCGTTCAACACGTCAACCAGCGATCGGTGCAGGAACTCCAGTTCGTTCAGCACTTCCTCCACTTCGGACAGGTGTCCACTGCGCTCTAGACCCTGTTCGCGCATGCGGGTCATGATGCCGGCGTACCAACCGCGCACTTCAGCGGCTTCCTCGGCATCCACGTTCATCGGATCGATCAGGCGTTCAGCGAGCACGTCCATGTTGAAGCCGCTGGCGCGCACCAGGTCTTCAATGTGCCACATGCTGATCACATAGGCCGCGATGTTGTCGCGCTTCTTGTCGGCCAGCAGGTCCTTGGTCATTTCTTGTTCGCGCCTTTGCGAGCCCGGTGCCGTGCGTTCAGCCCGTTCACCAGGTCGTTGGTGATGTCGAGGTTCTCATTGCCCACCCACACCTGTCCGCCGTTCTGCACGCTGAAGATGTAGTCGAAGCCTGCCACCTTGTTGTATTCCTCAAGGAAGCCCTTCAGCTCATCGCTGATCTCCTGCAACATGCTTGCTTCCAACCTGGCGAGCTGGTCTTCGCCCTGTGCCTGCAATTGTTGTACGCGCATGGCCAGTTGTTGCAGCTCGGCCTCATCGCGGCGCTTTTCCTCGTTGGTGCTGTAGGTGTGGTCCTTGGTCATCAGCTCCTCATAGCGCTGTTGGGCCCTCTCAAGCTCTTTTTTCAGATTGTCCTCCAGCCTTTTGCCCTCATTGCGGAAGCTGTTGTCCTTTTCCTTCACCAGCTCGAACTTGCGCTGCAGGGTGTCCATGCGGAAGTAGGCGATCTTGGCATCCTTCAAGGCGCTGCTGTCGCGGATCACGCTGGGTACCACCACGTCCGCTTCACCATCCTCATCAATGGATATGTCATTTGTGGTGGATGTGTTGTTGGCGGCAGGTGTGCGCATCAATTCCCATCCCAACAGGACGGTGAGCAGCACGTTCCAGATGATCAGCAGGAGGGAGGTGTTCCGGGTCATGGGTGTAACTGAAGCGCCCCTTCCACCTTCAAAAAGGGGGAAGGGGCGCACAAAGGTAACCGTTGGCCGTGGCGTGCCTCAACGACGCACCAGCACGGTGCTGTTCCACTGTCCGGCGGCTCCGGTGAGCAGCAGGTGGTAGGTGCCCTCCGAAAGGCCGTTCAGCGCTACGTGCAGCGGGGCTCCGGTGGTCGTGGCCTTGTGCTGCAACACCACGCGGCCAGTGGCATCGAACAGGCGCAGGTCCCACGTGCCGTTGGGCAGGCCCATGATCCGGGTGCCTTCGGTGGCCGGGTTGGGTGCCAACGTCACGCGTTCCAAGGTGTTCTCCGCCAGACCCACCCAGGTCTGTAGTTGCACGCAGGTGGTGTCGTTGGTAGCTGAAGCATCGTTGGACATTTCGCTCCAGGCGCACAGCGCATCATTGGCGTCGGCGGTGGGAATGAAGTAGGTGCTGAACGTGATCAGTGTCTGCGCACCAGGGTTCACGGGCGTGCCGCTGTAGTTCTGTGTGCTGATGGTCCCGTTGCCGAAACGGTACTTCACGACGAAACTGCTTACCGGTTGGTTGCCTAAGTTGGTCACCCAGGCGCGCACTGCCGTTTGGGTGCCGATCTCCTGTCCGTTCTCCAGGCCGAAAAAGCCGGTGCACCCCACGTCGAACACGGGCACTTGTGAGAGGCGAAGGCCCAGGAAGAAGTCGGCTGTTTCGCGATCGCGGTAATCAGCCCATGTATTGTCCAGCACTTCATAGCTCTGCAGGCTGAAGGGCGGCGTGATGTCCTGCGCGATGTTGATGTTGGCGCCGAGCATGTACCACTGCACGTAAACGGCACCACTGGTCACGGTGAGGGGCGTGCTTAGCGCGAATACCTGGCTGCCTGCAAAGGCCTGCGAGGGCGCAATATTGATCGAGTCGAGCAGGGTGCCGGGTCGTCCGCCCGGTCCGTCATCGTCGTATACTTTCAGCGTGTAGCCCACATTGCCGGTATTGCTGGCAATGCGCACGGTGTAGTGTGTTACGTAGGCCGGATAGTAGGGTGGGGCAATGCGCATGCCCACACCGCCATTGCCACCGTTCCAGCCCAGGCCGATGCCATCATCCGTGGCGCCGTGGAAGTTCAGGTCGTGTGTTGCCGTTGTGGTGTCCACGACCACCACTTCCTGGATGCGTTCGTTGTTGGTGGTCACCAGTTCGCCAGTGATGCCGCTGATGGTATTGCGGTAGCGGTAAATGCCAGCTGTCGTGGGGTTGAAGAACGGCGCGTAGTTGAAGGTGGTGTCCAGTTCGGGAAGGATGTTCCCAATGGCCATTTGATCGCTCACCTGCACAGCTCCGGCCGAATTGAGCACTTGTCCCTGAACGGTGAACCCGCCGATGTCCGTATTGCCGATGTTCGAAACGTTGGCGATCATGGCAAAGGGGGCGCCATTACGCGTGCGGAAAACACCTGCGCTGCCAATAGCAGTGCTCCAGTTCACTGTGGCATCCTTCACTTCGAGCGTGCTGGCCGGTGGCATGTAAAAACGTATCGCGTAGTTGGCGGCCGGATACACATCGTTGCTGTGTTGCAGGCCGATGCTGCCCGCCACGCTCTCAATGCCGATCACCATGTCGTTGTTCTGGGTAAGTCCGGTCTGCGCAAGGTATTGGAAGGTGATGGTGCTGTCCGTCTTGCTCAGAATGATCTGGAAGCTGTTCGCACCGGTATAGCTGGGCGCTACGGGCGACCAGAAGGGAACACCCACCCACGAGATGATCGTGCGGTCGGTCTCGTCCTGCCAATAACAGCGGCCCTGGTTGCCGTCGCCTGCGAAGTTGAGGTCGCTACCCAGTGCGGCAAGATGGTCGTTCACCCCGCCCGCCGTGGGTATGGCCGGGAAGGGCGATGCCAGATTGCCCACACCGTTGAAAGCGATGTACCCATTGCTGCCGATCCATACCAGCTTGCGGCCATACCAGTAGAAGGGCATGTCCGTCTCCATAACGAACGGCCCTACGCGGTTGTCATCGCCCAGTCCGGTAACCAGCGTGCCGGTGGTGGTGATATCTATCCATTCGAACACCGGACCATCCGGCTCGTTGCTGTCCTTCCAAAGATAGCCGTACGCATCAGGCCCGCCCGTGGCGGCGATCAGTTGTGTTGCAAGGGCACATGCCAGGACCAGGGTAAGCTTCCGAATCATGGAGGGTGGGGTTTGGTGGTGAGCACCAATGTAATCAACCTTCCAGAAGAATGGCATGCTCAGCGACCCATCGCTGTGTGTCGTGGGAAAGGACAGCTCATCCTGCCCCTATCAGCGGTGTTCGCTCATGGTCGGTCAGAGGTCCATTAGCATGTCGTTCCGCCGGGCGCTGATCTTGCGCATTGCGGTCTTCAGCTCATTCACGGTGAGCGGTATCTCCCGTCCCCGATGGAGCATGGCGTGGCAGTTCGGGCATACCGGGTACAGGTCCCGCAAAGGATCGGGTTCGCGTCCCAGTTCGGCTGCCGTTGTTGAACGCTGGTGATGGATCTCGATGAAGCCGGAGCCCAGGGCGCCATACCTCACGCTCATATCGATATTGCAGACGGAACAGCTCGAGCCGTGGCGCTGGATGCAGAGCGCACGTGCAAGTGGGTCATGCTCGATCGGGTCGATCTTCAGCGTCGAGGTCCTTTCAGTGTTCCCTACGAAATGGAGCGCATGCCGTTCAATGACCACATCCTGTTCAAGTACGTTGCAGGCCTTGCAACGTGCCACGGATACCAGTGGGGCTGACTTGTGGTCGAAGATGGAGGCCAGCAATCCTTGCAGGTCCTCGCTGCAGATCTTGACCCAGCCGTGTTCCGTGAAACTGCTCTGTACTTCGCCGTTCCTAAGGCTCCGGATGTGCGAGCAATTGCTGCGATGGAGCATGGCATACGCCTGGTTGGCCGGCCGTTTCGTGTTGAGCACGAAGCCCCGGGGATGGTCGGTCATCCACTGCAGGTAATCCGCGTCGCTCTTATCGAAAACGTGGATCATCGGTCGTGACATGGCTGATGCCGGTGGTGGGGCGAAGGGCCGCGAAAGTATTCCCACGCACAGGCCGCTAACGTGCCTCGTGGAACACATAAGGAAGTGATAGATCAGGGTTAACGGCGTCATGATCACTTCACGATCGGTACGCTCCCGGTAGATCAGACTTAAGAGAAGGCTAACACGAAGCATGGCCGCTCCGGCCAGTTTCGCGGACCCAAATCAAGCAGCGTGGCCAAGCGGACGTTCCTTTTCCTGATACTTGCCCTGGTATCTGTTGTCGGTTGGTCGCAGGGGACCGTGCGCGGTGTGGTCAGCGATCCCAAAGGAGAGACGCTGATCGGCGCTACGGTGGTGTTGAAGGCCGACCCGAGCAAGGGCGTGGTCACGGACCTGGATGGCCGCTACAGCTTGAGCATCCCTTCCAGCGCACCTGTCATTCTGGTCTATTCCTTCGTGGGTTTTGAACCCAAGGAGGTGACCGTTACGGCCAAGCCGGGTGAAGTGGTCGTTCAGAACGTTGTGCTCGGTGAGAAGAGCGTAATGATCAAGGAGTTCGAAGTGGAGGCCAAGGCGCGGAGGGGAAGCGATGGTTACCTGGACCGCATGAAGAGCAATGCGCCGGCCGCGCTGGATTTCATTTCGCGCGATGCGATGTTGAAGACAGGTGATGCGGATGCGGCCGCTGCGGTAAAGCGGATCTCTGGCGTAAGCACGGTCGGCGCGTTCGTTACCGTTCGCGGCCTGGCCGACAGGTATCTCGTGACCACCATCAATGGCGGTCGCGTGCCTACGCTGGACCCGTACACCAACAACCTTCGGCTTGACCTCTTCCCCACAGGGCTCATGGACAACATCGTCATCACCAAGACCCTCACGCCGGATCTGCCGGGTGATTGGGCCGGTGCTTACATGAGCATGAACACCAGTGATTTTCCGGACAGGCTGCAGGTCACCGTGTCGGCAACGGTGGGTTTCAACCCCAATAGCACTGGTCGTTCCATTGTGAGCTCGGCCTCGAGCGGTACCGACTGGCTGGGGCGTGATGACGGCCTGAGGGCCATACCGGACGGGGTGCCCGATCGGGTGGAGGATTATCCCACGTTCATCGATCCCAGCCTTTATCAGCAGCTGTCCATCTTGGGCCTGGGTTCCTATTTGAACGGATACGGGATAACCGCGAATACGCCCGGCTTTGACACACCGGGTGGGACGATGACCATTGGCAATACGCAACAGCACCTGGCATTGACACAGCTCGGTATGCTCGCTCCCGCGTTGTTATACGACGCGAATGCGGTACAGGGTGGTGTGGCCTTGTACAACAGCACCTATGATCTGGCCTACTTCTCACCGATCCTGAACGGCGGGCTTGAGCAATTGAACACCAGCTGGGACAATAGTCGCTGGCGTGTCGCCGAAGCGACAGGTGCGCCGAACTACAATATGAACCTGAGCATCGGAAACCAGATCGAGCTGTTCAAGAAGAAAAAGCCGAAACAGCTGGGCTACCTGCTCGGCTTCAGGTATTCCAGCGATACGCAGAACGACGAGCACAGTACGATCCTGCGGACCATTGAACGCTACGAGGACGAGGATCCGGGAGATACCTTCAATAGGAAGGGCGAACAGCGCGTAAGTGTGGTAAGCAGCGGTTGGAACGCGCTTGGGAACGTATCCTTCAAGTTGAACCGCAACAACAACTTTTCGCTGATGGCCATGGGCAATGTGCTTGGCCAGAACAACGCGAGGTATCTGGTGTTCCTCGACCCGACAGTAAGTGGCGAGACCTTCGTGAGCGAGGACCAGTTTTGGGAGCAGCGGCGCATGTGGGTGTATCAATATGGCAGCAAGCACTTCATTCCAGCGCTCAACCTGACCGTTACGGCCGATGCGTCGTACAGTGATGGCGATAGGGACATCCTCGACCTGAAAGTGGTGCAGTACATCCTGCCTGCCGATGGTGGCAGCATCGACAATGTGGATGGGGCACTGCGTCCCCCCGCGCGGATCTTCCGCTACCTCAACGAGCAACTGCTGGACACGCGGTTGGCCTTCGAGCTGCCATACAGCGATCGCGAGAACAAGGTGCGCAAGCTCAAGTTCGGCGGTGCATACCGTTGGAACCAGCGCAGGAATGATCAGAAATATTACCAGGTTATTGGTGCGCCCGGCCCGTCACAGTGGGAGGATGCTTCTCGTTTCCGCATGCGTGAGGACGGTCGGTTCACCAGTCTGTACACGCCCTTCGGAAGCTTCAAGGACAACGACATCGGTATCCTGAACGTGGCCGCTGCCTTTGCCATGGTCGATCACAGCTTCACCGAGCGGATCAGGTTCGCTGGCGGTCTTCGCGCAGAGCATACCGACCTGGTCTCCGATATCTATGAGTTCTGGGAACAAGGAGTTGCGGCGGATGATCCCATACGTGGTACGGTGGGTGATCTGGCCATCGGTGGTGCTGGTGCTCCTGAGCCCAAGCCCGCCGTTCCAGGTACCATCGCGCAGTGGGACCTGCTTCCCAGTGCGAGCATGATCTTCAAGTTGCGTGAGGCAGAAGAACGTCCTGTGAACCTGCGTCTCAGCTATTTCCGCTCACTGAGCCGTCCCAGCTTCAGGGAATTCAGCGTGGTGCAGCTCTATGATTACCTGCTGCAAGCGCCGGTTTATGGTAACCCGGAACTGCGGATGACCCGGGTGGATAACTACGACCTGCGCATCGAGCGCTTCTTTTCGGGGGGGGACAATGTGAGCCTGAGCGGCTTCTACAAAGCGTTCAAAGACCACATCGAGCTCCTCCAAACAGCACAAGGTGGATTTACTTGGCGGAACGCGGAGTTCAGCGAGGTCTATGGTCTGGAGATCGAAGGACGCTTCAGCCTGTTGCGCAACCTTGAGTTCAGGGGCAATATCACGTTGATGGACTCGCGTTCCGAGCTGGTCACTGTGCTGAACGGAGAGGAAGTGCGTTACGAAACGCCCATGTTCGGGCAGGCGCCCTACATCGTGAACACGACGCTCACCTATTCCATGGACAGCATCGGTTTGAGCTTCAGTGCATCCTACAACGTGCAAGGACCCAAGCTCGCGGTCACCAACGCTGAACTCGACCCGACGGGTATCCGGGCCTACGAGATGCCCCGTCATCTGATCGATCTCACATTACGCAAACGGTTCGGAGATCACTGGAGCGCCATGTTCCGCGTAAGGGACCTGCTGAACTCTCCCCAACGCCGCACCTACCGGTTCGAGCAAGGCTACGTGGGTGATTTCGATCGCTTCGCCTATGGTACGGAGTACCTGCTCACACTGGCCTACACCATTCGATGATCATGCGCCACTTATGTCCTATTTCCCTGCTGCAACGCTTGTTCAGGAGATCGCTCATTGCACTGCTCATGGCGGGCCCGCTTGGTGCCATGGCCCAGGGTGCCATCGAGAACGTGGTGGTGGAGGTCTATTATGTGAGTGATGCGAACGATGCCACGGATGTGACCGGAGGTGGGCTGCCTGCGGGTTCCAAGACCTATCGCGTTTACCTGGACCTGTGCGATGGATGTTCCTTGCGCGCGGTGTATGGTGATGCGAACCACGAGGTCCGGATCACTAGTACAGAGCCCTTCTTCAACCACGCTGACCGGGGCAGGACCTACGGGCACCTGGTGCAGAACGGCGCGCTCGATGAAGGCACGACCGCTATTGATTCCTGGTTGGCCTTTGGTGCGGCATCCAACCAGAAGCGGGCCGTGTTGAAGGTGGACGATACGGATGGGAGCATCGTGGGCGGTGCCAACAACGATGGGGGAAGCGCCATGGTACCGGGAGGCTTGCTGGTGAACACCGATGCTTCCGCGGGTTCTCCATTGGTGGAGCTTGATGGCCTTGTACCCCTTGCTCCGGGAGGTACCGCAGCGCCGCCCAATTTCAACGTGGCGGGTGATGATCCCGCCACTGTGTTCGACAATGTCACGGTCTCCGGTTCGTTCACGTCGTTCAACATGCGCATGGCCTGCTCGGTACCCGGAGTGGTAGGTGCCACTACGGATAATTTGGTACTGGTGGCCCAATTGACCACATTGGGTGAGTTGAGCTTCTGCCTGAATGTGGAGGTGCAACAGCCGAACGGATCGGTGACCAAGTATGTATGCTCTGACGATGTGCTGCTGCCGGATGAAACGGCCAATGGACTTCTGGTCTATCCGCCTCAGTGTGGTTGCACCGACCCGGATTTCCTGGAGTATGATCCCAACGCGGGTTGCGACGATGGAAGCTGCCAGACCGCTATCGTGTTCGGCTGTCTGGATACGTTGGCGTGCAACTACGATCCCACGGCCAATTTCAATGTAAGTCAATTGTGCTGCTACGGACCGACGAATTGCAATGGGCTCGATGTATCGCTCGTATGCCCCACGGTCGGAATTGATGATCGTGAGCAGGGTCACGCGCCGATCATCGCTCGCCCTAACCCCTTCAGCGATGCGGTCTTCATTGACCTGGGTAGACCAATGAGCGGTGGTTTCACGTATGCGCTCATCGATCGCACAGGACGGACGCTACGTACTGGTGTGGCCCATATCGCTGGTCAGGATGGTTGGTCAATTGGGCTTTCCGACATTGCTTCAGGTGTTTATCTCCTGAGGGTCGATCACCAGGATGAAGTGCGTTCGGTGATGATGGTCAAGGATTGATCGGCCGCAAGGCACAGAGATCTTACATGCGGTAACGGTCGGTTAATACAACCATCATGGTCCGTAAAGAAGGATCGTTCCGTCCGGGGATAGTTTCGCCGCGTTTTCCAACGATACGACCATGCTTCGCCTTCTGCCTGTTGTAGCCTTAGTTGCTGGCCTGTTCCTGAACCACTTGGCCATCGGCCAGTATGCACCTCCCGACCCCACTGGTTTCCAGGGGTTGATCGTGGAGACCTATTACGTGGTGGATGAGAATGATGCGGCCGATCTGGATGGTGGTGGTGTGCTTTCGGCAGGAAGTGTGGTATACCGGGTGTATGCCGACCTGAAGCCGGGTTACCGCGTGCTCACGGTGGGCGGTTTTCCTGGCCATCCGCTGAACATGTCCACCAGTACGGCCTTCTTCAACAACGAGGACCGGGGCGAGGCATGGGGACGCAACATCCCTGCGCAGCATCTCAACAAGAACACGGTGGCCATCGATTCGTGGCTGGCACTCGGTTCGGCCTCCACCCAGCATTGGGGAGTGGTGAAGAGCGGTGACCCGGACGGATCCGTTGTAGGGGGGGCGAACAACGACAATGGCCTCTTGGTGAACAGTGTTCCGGTAATGGGCCTGCCCCTCATGGAGGCCGATGGACTCTGGAGCACGGGCGTTGCACCGCCTTCGATCACGTTCGTGGGTGAAGCACCGGACCTGTTCGACGGTGGCGGGAGCAACAACTACAGCAACGACAATTTTGCCTGGGCAATCCTGGGTGAGTATGCCGTGCCCGATACGGCGAACCGTGTGCTGCTTGGGCAGTTCACTACGGACGGTGTGTTGGAGCTTTGCTTCAATATCACTGTGAAGCTCCCTGCCGAGCTCGTTTGCAACGATCCAAGCTGCCATGAGTTCATGGAGTTCTATTGGAACTTGATGCCTTCCGATACGGCGAACGGTGGCACGGCGGCGCAGAACAAGTTCACGCATCCCACGCTCTGTTTCAATTCCTCAGCACAGGTGGTGGATTGCGAAGGCCAGTCGGGCGGGTCCGCTCTACCCGGAACGCCTTGTGATGATGGCCTGGAAGAGACGACGAATGACGTCTACGCGAACGACTGTTCCTGTGTGGGTGAGGATTGCGAAGGCGTGCTCGGCGGTAGTGCATTGCCGGGTCAGCCATGCGATGATGGTGATCCGCTTACCGGCAACGATACCTGGCAGACCGGCTGTTTGTGTCAGGGTGTGGTCGGCATACAGGAGAACGGGGACAATGCCTCATTGGCCCTATTCCCGAACCCGACAACTGATCATACGCGCTTGGAACTGAATGGTCTTCGCGGCGAGCACGTGACCTACACGGTGTCGGATTTGCTCGGCCAACGCGTTGCGGTGGTGGACCTCGGCATGCGTCGCGGTAATTGGTCCGGTGTGATCGACCTCGCGCACGTTGTGCCGGGTGTGTATGTGCTTGAGGTCCGGGTCGGGGATACGCTCCGCTCTGGACGCATCATTCGCTACTGAGCATGTTCAGCAGGTGGCTGTCGGTACTGGTCACGTTATGCGTGGCACATACCGCTGCGATCGCCCAAGGTCTGGACAGTGTTTGGGTGGAGACCTACCATGTATGGGACTCGCTTGGCGCGAACGGCAAGCCCTTGGTCACTTACAGGATCTGGGTCGATATGACCCCAGGGTACCTTATGCAAGTGGTCTATGGTGATCGTGCACATGATCTGGAGGTCTCCACCACCACGGAATTCTACAATGCACCTGACGGTAGTGTGAAGTATGCCGATCAACTGGGAGTGAAGGAGGCGCTGACCAATCTGTTGGCCTTGGATTCATGGTTCACTGTAGGTGCTGTATCCAATCGATACCTGGCCGTGCCGCTGCATTTGGACAAGGACGGTTCGCTCTTCACATGTCCCCCGTTCCCCAGACCGGGAAGGGGTAGTGACAAGAAAAGGTCACTATGCAAGAGGGATGGCTTGCTGGCCGCGGACTCTGTGAAGGCCGTGGTCAATTGGCGATTTGAGCCCGGCTATCTGGGTGATATCGGTGGTGGTGTGATCCATACGATGGACGGAGCATGGGCGGTGCTGGGTGGAACGCCGGGCGTTACGGAACAGAACCAGATCCTTATTGCTCAGGTCACCACATCAGGTGAACTGTCCTATAAGTTGAACATTCAGGTGGCCACTGTGGACAGGGTCGCCATCAAGTATGTGCATGATCGTCCCGTTGAGAACGAGGTCACGCAACCCAGCCTGCGCTTCGGTAAGTACCGGAAGTGAAACACAGGGGGTGCACCAAGTGTGTGCATGTTAGATCCAGGTTGAGGCGGTCCGAACGGAACCTTACCGAATGATTATGGCTTAAGGTTCCATGTTAGATCGGTAAGCTGCGTTTCGATCAATCATGATGAAAGCATATACATTCTATAACCATTGATGGACAAGGGTTGTGGCAGTTTTGCCGTGCTCAAAGAAGCAACCTGCAACAGCACGACAAAACCCCAAAACCCCTATCCATGAGAACTTTGACAAGAATGACTTTGGCGGCCGGTCTTACGGTCGCTGCCGGTGCTGCGAGCGCCCAAAGCGTTGGAGCGGCCTGCGGCTGCCCGAGCGTTTCGGCCCGCACCCAGGTACTGATGTCCACCCTGGTGGATCCGGTCACCAAGAACCTGGTGAACGCGAACACGACCCTGACCTGTAACAACCTCTACATACTGGACACCCGGATGTATGTGAACGATGGCCAGGACCTGTTCGTGGAACCCGGTACGGTGGTGAAGGCCAACAACAATGCCGGCCTTGCTCACGCCATCATCGTGGCCCGCGGAGGTCAGATCTGGGCGAACGGTAGTGAGAGTTGCCCGATCATCATGACCGCAGCTGCCGATCCCTTGGATGGTAGCTACAGTGTTCAGAACCGTGGTCAGTGGGGAAGCTTGATCGTGCTGGGCCGCGCTTATACGAACAAGCGCTCCACGGATGGCGATGCAACGGCCACCTCCACAAACGGTGTTGGTACGATCGAAGGCCTTGACGCCGGCGATAGCCGACACTTCTACGGTATGCCCGTTGGCCAGGAGATGAATGATGACAACAGCGGTGTGTTGCGCTATGTGAGCCTGCGCCATGGTGGCGAGGTGATCGGTGCCAACAACGAGATCAACGGCCTTACCCTCGGTGGTGTGGGTCGTGGTACCACGGTGGACCACGTGGAAGTGATCGCCAACCTCGACGATGGGTTCGAGTTCTTCGGGGGCACGGTGAACGCCAAGTACTTGGTGGCCATGCATTGCGATGATGACTACATCGATTGGGACCAGGGCTTTAGCGGCAAGATCCAGTTCTTCTATGGTGTACAAGGCCCGGATAACGGTGGTGGTGCCCTGAACCAAGGTGACAACGGCATTGAGGCCGATGGTGATGATGCGTCAACTAACGCTGCTAATGGTGGTATCGCATCGAACCCGACGGTGTACAACGCCACGTTCATCGCTCGCACGCAGACCATTGCCCAGGCCGATGAAGGCATTGAGGCGAAAGAGCGCACCGAGGGAACCATCGTGAACTCCATCTTCACCCGTTTCCGCTCGGGCCTGAACCTGGTGGGTGCCACCGGGACCAATGCCACAGGCAAGTGGGAGAGCGGTCTGTTGAACGTGAAGAACTGCACGTTCGTTGATTGCTCCAACCCCCTTCGTATCAACGGTGCGAACACCACTTCAGGTGCGAACTGGGACCGCTTCACCTTGACCGATGGTAACGTCGCCCTTGCTTCGGGCCTGATCGACTACACCTATACCATGACCCAGCCCGGCAACGTGCTCACCGACCGTGTGAACCCCGTTCCCGCCGCCGGTGCTGCCACCAGCACGCTGAACGCACCGGTGGATGGCTTCTTCACCGGAGCTAAGTACCGTGGTGCCTTCCAGCCTGGTGCGGAGCCTTGGACACAGGGTTGGACCCTGGCCGCCCAGATCGGTCTTGACGCCGCTGCCGCTGCTGGTTGCACGGGCGACCTGAACCGCGATGGTCAGATCAATGCTGCTGACTTCACGCTCTTCGTGAACGCCTTCGGCGGTAACTGCTTCTAAGAGATCCCCTGCTGAGCGTGAACGGGTCCGGTACTGGTGCCGGCCCGTTCATGCGAGGCGAACGCAACAACCCAAGAACATGAAATTCCCAAGCATAACATCACTGCTTGCAGGCTTCGCCCTGCTTGGAGGCCTCACGGCCCAGGCGCAGGGTCTGGAGGGCATCATTGTGGAAGAATACCACACGGTGACCCAACAGGACGCTGATGCGTACACCAACGACTTCGGCGGCGGTTCCTATCCGCTGGTGGCCGGAATGAAGGTTTACCGTGTCTACGTGGACATGGCGCCGAACTATCGCTTCCTGAACGTGTTCGGAAGCGTGGACAATTCCAACCCGGTCAATTTCCAGACCACGACGACGTTCTGGAACGACGATAACTATGGTTCGGAGGTCCCTGCTCAGACCCGTCGATTCGACGAAGGCACCTTGTTTGACTCGTACATCACCGTTGGTACCACGGGTATTGCCGGTGGCGTAGCTGGCTGCGGTGCGAACACCCAGCAGGTAGGCGTTCTTCGTACGGCTGATACGAACGGCGATCTCACAACCTGTGGCGTTTACCCTGGCTTCACGGGGAATGACGGGAACATCCCGGGTACCCTGCCCGCGTTGACCTATAACCTCGGTGGATTGATGAACTTCGATGCGCTCACCGCCAACGGAAGCGTGTTCACCTTCATCAACGATGCATGGGCTATCCTGCCCGCTTCCACCGGTGTTGACGGTGCTGGTTCCAACCGTGTGTTGATCGCTCAGTTCACCACCAATGGTGACTTCAGCTTCCAGCTCAACGTCGCCATCAGTGACCCGAACCAGGTCATCGAGGAATACGTGCATACGACGGCTGGCGCTGGTCAGCAGGTAAGCCCTTTCCTGACCTACCCCCAGGTGCAGACCTGCGTGGCCCCGGTCATCACCAGCGCTACCAGCAACGGTCCGATCTGCGCTGGCTCTGCTCTGAACCTGAGCGCAGCTGCCACTGGTGACGCTACGATCACGTACAGCTGGAGCGGTCCGAACGGATTCAGCTCCGCCCTGCAGAACCCCAGCATTGCTGCTGCTACCGTGGCTGCCACCGGTACCTACACGGTGACCGCTTCGAACGGTTGTGCACCTGATGCCACGTCTACCGTGAACGTTGTGGTGAACCCTTCTTCGAACAACACCACCACGCAGAGCGCCTGCGATAGTTACACCTGGAGCGTGAACGGCACTACCTACACGCAGAGCGGTACCTACACCAGTGTGAACGGTTGCGCCACAGAGACCTTGGTTCTGACGATCACCCCGAGCACGAACAACACCACCACGGAAAGCGCTTGCGACAGCTACACTTGGAGCGTGAACGGTACCACCTATACCCAGAGCGGTACCTACACCAGTGTGAACG
>CAZQFG010000002.1:0-48688 GCA_964592515.1 uncultured Chryseobacterium sp.
GGGCCTTCCGCCCCGAACAACGCGCCTCTTTTCGTCGTAGAACGCACGCCCCAAGACCTACCTTTGCCCTCAGGATCCCCGGACCCCCTACATGGACAAGTATCCCTACCGCAGCAACGGCGACAGCGCCTGGCTGGACGACCTGTACCAACAGTTCCAAAAGGACCCCGCGAGCGTTGATGCCGGTTGGGCCCGCTTCTTCGAAGGGTTCGAACTGGCGCGCACTTCCTTCGATACGCTGCCCGGGGTGCAGTTCAAGTCCGGCGGCGACGAGCTCCTGCGC
Organism: uncultured Chryseobacterium sp.; assembly: GCA_964592515.1. GTDB lineage: Bacteria > Bacteroidota > Bacteroidia > Flavobacteriales_F > PHOS-HE28 > PHOS-HE28. Next base: position 284 of record CAZQFG010000002.1, read on the forward strand.
AAGGAGTTCCTGGTGCTCGATTTCATCAACGCCTACCGCCAGCGCGGCCACCTCTTCACCCGGACCAACCCGGTGCGCGAGCGACGCAAGTACAGCCCACCCCTGGACCTGGCCACATACGGGCTTGGTGAGGCCGACCTGGACACCGTGTTCAGTGCCGGCAACGAAGTGGGACTGGGTCCGGCCAAATTGCGCGACATCATCGCCCTGCTGGAGCAGACCTACTGCCAGAGCATCGGTGCCGAGTTCCGCTTCATCCGCAACCCGGAGAAGGTGAAATGGCTGCAGCAGCGCATGGAAAGCGTGCGCAACCAACCCGATTTCACCATTGAGCAGAAGAAGGACATCCTGGAGAAGTTGAACGAGGCCGTGGTCTTCGAACGCTTCCTCGGCAAGAAGTTCATCGGCGCCAAGCGATTCAGTATTGAAGGTGCCGAGGCCCTGATCCCGGCGTTGGATACCGTGATCGAGCATGGCGCCGAGCTGGGCGTTACCGAGTACGTGATCGGCATGGCGCACCGCGGTCGCCTCAACGTGCTCGCGAATACGCTTCGCAAGAGCTACGACCAGATCTTCAGCGAGTTCGAGGGCAAGGACTATGAGGATTCGTTGGTGGAGGGCGATGTGAAGTACCACATGGGATATAGCTCGGTGGTGAAGACCAACAAGGGCAAGGATGTGCGCCTTACCCTGGCCCCGAACCCCAGCCATTTGGAAAGTGTGGGTCCGGTGATGGAAGGCATCGCGCGCGCCATCATTGAGCACGACGACAAGTTCGAGAAGGGCATCACGGCCCCGATCCTGATCCATGGCGATGCGGCTGTGGCCGGGCAGGGCGTGGTGTACGAAGTGGTGCAGATGGCCGGCCTCAAGGCCTATGAAGTGGGTGGCACGATCCACATCGTGGTGAACAACCAGGTGGGCTTCACCACGAACTACATCGATGCACGCACCAGCACCTACTGCACCGATGTGGCCAAGGTGACGCAGTGCCCGGTGTTCCATGTGAACGGCGACGATGCAGAGGCCGTGGCCTACACCATGAAGCTGGCCATGGACTACCGCCAGAAGTACGGCACCGACATCTGGGTGGACATCCTCTGCTATCGCAAGCACGGCCACAACGAAGGCGACGAGCCCAAGTTCACGCAGCCGGTGCTTTACAAGGCCATTGCCAAGCACCCCGACCCGCGTGAACTATATACGCAGAAACTGCTCGCCAGTGGGGTTGAAGGTGCACGCGAAATGGCCGAGGACATGGAGCGCTCCTTTACGGCCATGCTCGATGAGCGTCTCAACGAGGCCAAGCAGGTGCGCGTCGGCAAGATCACCAATTTCATGGCCGAGCGCTGGAAAGGCTTCAAGCGTGCCGAGGCCAAGGACTTCCGCACATCGCCCTCAACGGGAGTGAAGAAGGAGGTGCTGAAAAAGATCGGCGAGAAGCTCACAGAGCTGCACCCTGAAGGGAAGAAGTTCTTCAGCAAGCTGGAGAAGATCCTGAACGACCGCAAGAAGATGATGGCCGATGAGACCCTGGATTGGGGCATGGCCGAACTACTTGCATACGGATCGTTGCTGGTGGAAGGGCATCCAGTGCGTTTCACCGGACAGGACGTGGAGCGCGGAACCTTCAGCCACCGCCACGCCGTGGTGAAAGTGGAGGACAGCGAGGAAGAGTACATCCACCTGAAGAACATCCAGGAGGGTCAGGCGCTCATCCAGATCTACAACTCACTGCTGAGCGAATACGCGGTGCTCGGCTTCGAATACGGCTACGCGCTTACCAACCCGAACACACTCACCATTTGGGAGGCGCAGTTCGGCGATTTCGTGAACGGTGCGCAGATCATTTTGGACCAGTACCTGTGCTGCGCCGAGGAGAAATGGAACACACAGAACGGTATCATGCTGCCGCTGCCGCACGGCTACGAAGGCCAGGGTGCAGAGCATAGCAGTGCGCGCTTGGAGCGGTTCCTCAGCAGCTGTGCGGATCTGAACATGGTGGTGGCCAACTGCACCACGCCCGCCAACTTCTTCCACATCATCCGTCGTCAATTAGCGTGGGATTTCCGGAAGCCGTTGGTGGTGTTCAGCCCCAAGAGCCTGCTTCGCCACCCGCGCTGTGTAAGCACGCTGGACGAGCTTGCCACAGGCAGCTTCCAGGAATTGATCGATGATCCGAGCGCCGACGCGAAGAAGGTGCGCACCGTGATCTTCACGCAAGGCAAGGTGCACTACGATCTTGCGGAGCACCGCGACAAGAACGGCATCACCGACACCGCGTTGGTGCGCATTGAGCAACTGCACCCGCTGCCCATCGAACAGATGCAAGCCGTGATCAAGAAGTACGGCAAGGCCGAGCGTTACATCTGGGTACAGGAAGAGCCGCGCAACATGGGCGCCTGGACACACATCCTCATGAACGCACAGCCTGCGCTCGGTATCACCTTCGAGTGCATCAGCCGTCCTGCGAGCGGTGCACCTGCCACCGGCAGCAGCAAGCGCAGCGCCAATCAGCAGATCGCCATCATCGAGCAGGCGTTCAGCAAGTCGGCCATCGCTGTAAAGGCAAAGGCCTGAGAAGGATCAAGGAACAAACGGACCAACACATCACCTACCAGTTAGATGGCCACCGTCGATATCAAAGTCCCCAGCCCCGGAGAGAGCATCAGTGAAGTACGCATTGCGCAATGGCTCGTGAAGAGCGGCGATGTGGTGACCAAGGACCAGGTGCTAGCCGAGATCGATAGCGACAAGGCAACGCTGGAATTGAGCGCCGAGGCCGAAGGCAAAGTGGAACTGTTCGCTGCAGCGGATGCCACGGTGAACGTAGGCGATGTGGTGGCCCGGATCGATACCAGCGTGAAGGCCGAGAGATCCGCCCCGGCCAAGGCTTCGGCGGATGAGAAAGCCAAGGCGCAGGCCCCGTCGCCTGATGCCAAGAAAGCGGCACCAGCTGTTTCTCCCTCGCCTGCGGCAACCGCCGCGCACGCCACACCGGTGGCCAAGGCCATGCTGGATGAGAAGGGTGTTGATGCGAGCAAAGTGAAAGGCAGTGGCCCCAACGGTCGCATCACCAAGAGCGATGTTGAAGCCTACATCGCCGGTGGCGTGGACGCCAGCGACAAGCTGATGAACGGCTGGGGCGGCACGCGCAACGACAGCCGCGCCAAGATGACCACCCTGCGCAAGAAGGTGGCCGAACGCTTGGTGAGCGTGAAGAACCAGACCGCCATGCTCACCACCTTCAACGAGGTGGACATGAGCGCCGTGATGGCCCTGCGCGACAAGTACAAGGACAAGTTCAAGGAGCAGAAGGGCGTGAACCTGGGCTTCATGAGCTTCTTCACCAAGGCGGTGACCGAGGCGCTGCGCCTATATCCCACCGTGGGTGGGCAGATCCAGGGCGAAGAGATCGTCACCTTCGACTATGCGGACATCGGCATCGCGGTGAGCAGTCCGAAGGGTTTGATGGTGCCCATCGTGCGCAACGCCGAGCGCATGACGTTGGCCGAGATCGAAGCAAAGATCAAGGAGCTCGCGATAAAGGCCCGCGATGGCAAGCTGAGCATCGACGAGATGACGGGCGGCACCTTTACGATCACCAACGGTGGCGTGTTCGGAAGCATGCTCAGCACGCCCATCATCAACCCGCCGCAGAGCGCCATCCTGGGCATGCACAACATCGTGGAGCGCCCGGTGGCCGTGAACGGTCAGGTCGTCATCCGCCCCATCATGTACGTGGCGCTGAGCTACGATCACCGCATCATCGACGGCAAGGAGAGCGTTAGCTTCCTGTACAAGGTGAAGGAGATGATCGAGGATCCCAACAAGCTGGTGTTCGGCGGAAAGGATCCGGGGGAGGTGTTGTTGGGGCTGTAACACAGCTCAGCGCATACCGATCCATCTTTACGGCCGTTCATCCTGCATGGCTGTCCCTTTCATCCTCCTGCTGACGTTGTTCTTCGGAACGCAGTCCGGTAGTGTAGTTCCCGTTGGGGAACAGGTCGCTGCCTTCGCTGAAGCATCCCTGAATAAAAAGGTCGGGCGCGGTGAGTGCTGGGACCTTGCGCAGTTCGCATTGAACAAGGCGGGAGCAACGTGGGATGGAGGCTATGGCTTCGGCAATGCCGTGGACTGGCATAGGGAACTCGTGATGCGCGGTGATATCGTGCAGTTCGATCAGGTCATGATCGAACGACGGACGGAGCGGTCCATGGAGCAAGTGGCCATGGGGCCGCACACCGCGATCGTGATCAAGGTGTTGGAGGAAGGTCGTTACATCATCGCTCATCAGAATTTCGGTCGTGCGGGACGCAAGGTGAGCCAGTTCGAATTGGTCATGGCCGATGTGAAGAAGGGTGACATCACCTTTTTCCGGCCGGTGCGCTGATGATGTACCCGATGCTATCGATGGTACGCTTCCGGTATCGGTCCCCTTATCAAGGCACGTTATTTGTTCGCGCTCGCGTACCTCATTCCTTCCCATGAAACAGCGGTTCTTTCTGTTGCCATTGATGCTCGGCATCGCCACTTCCTGTTCAGCACAGTTGCCCATGTCCATCAAGGACGCTGCAGGCAAGGTCACTGCCAAGCCGAGCGGCCTCACCAACGATGAAGTGATCGCTGGGTTGAAGGAGGCGCTGGGCAAAGGAGCCGAACAGTCCGTGAGCAAGAGTTCAACGCTCGATGGTTTCTGGAAGGATGATCGTATCCGCATCCCGTTCCCGGCGGAAGCGCAGAAGGTGAAGAACACCCTGACCAATATGGGTATGAGCGCGCAGGTGCAGGAGTTCGAGCTCACGATGAACCGCGCAGCGGAAGAAGCGGCCAAGGAGGCCTTACCGATCCTTCGCGATGCCATCCTGGGCATGAGCGTGAGCGATGGCTTCGTGATCCTGAAAGGTGGCGACCAGGCAGCCACGAACTACCTGCGCGAGAAGACCACCGCATCGCTTGCGGAGCGATTCCGCCCCATTGTGGAGCGTGCCACCAGCAAGGTCGCGCTCACCAGTTATTGGACACCGCTTACTTCAGCCTACAACAAGGCCGGCACTTTCACGGGCCAGAAGGCTGTGGACACCGATCTGGATGGTTATGTCACACAGAAGGCCATCGAGGGGCTCTTTGTGCTGATCGCAGAGGAAGAGGCGCGCATCCGCAAGGATCCGATGGCTCGCACCAGCGATCTGCTACAGCGCGTGTTCGGTGGATAGGCGTACGGCTGTTCCTCGTTGCGCAAGTTCTCTTCGCTGATGAGTTTCAGGTCGAGCGTTAGATGATATCTACATCGCTCATCATGGAGCTCATTGCAGGAAAATATAGCCCTTGTAAATGGTGATGCCCCATAGGCGAACGCTATCCACGTTCTTGCCCGCAGTGCGTCCCGCTGTCCACTCACCAAGGTCGCGGAACACGGCTTCCACTTGTTCATTGAAGGCTGCGTTCTTCGAATCCATCTTCACTTTCACCAGTGCGCCTTCGCAATTCACCCATGTGGAAACGGAGGCTCCTTTCGGCAGTTTGAACTTCGGGTTGTCCTTCAGGTAGGTAACGCCGCTGTTGAGCCGTGCTTGTATGGCCGCATCGCTCACGGTGCAGGTGGCCTGCTTCTGTCCATCGAATGTGTTCCAGAGGTGGTACACTTCTGTACTGTCGCATATGCCCTCCACATGCTCGGTCATTTGGACCTTGGCCGTGTATTGCGCGCAAAGGGGCAGCGCGGCGGTGAAGAGGGTGAACAGAAGGAAGTATCGGACTGCCGGGTGTAGCATGACTTCTGGTTTCGTTCTGATGGTTGCGGGAGAGGTTCGCCTATGATCGAGGTCCCAATATAGCCAGCAGAGCGGCTAGGTGGAGCGTAGAAGGGTGCGATCTGTATTGGGTTTTACCTGCATTGCGTAGTTACCTTCACAAGACCATCACAATAAGCCATGCGCTACACATTGCTCTTTTTGTTGTCGTACGTGTCGCTGATCGCATCAGCGCGAGACCTGTTCGTTGTGCTGTACACCAGCGACGCGGAAGTGGTGGACATGTATTGTGAAACGGAGGAGATGAACACGGTGGCAAGTCCAGTGGTGTTGCGCTCGGTGGTGCTTACACGGGGTTCGGTGAATTGGCATGCGGTGGGTGGTGTTCCTCCTTACACTGACCTGCGTGCCGAACGAGGCCCGGGAGGGTTGGTAACGGTTACCGTGATGGATGCGGCTTGCAATACCTACACGGCTTGCGGCGTTGTGGGGGTGCGGCGAATAAGCAAGATGGTGAACTGTGCTTCCGATGATCCCGCGCAGGTGGCTGCGACACCTTTGCCCACGTCCGCGGCGCCTCGGTATGGCACCGCAAAAAGCAGCGATCGCACGCGTACCTCCACCTCGGGGGATACACGTATGGCCCGGCCTACCAATAGCCGTACTACCACAATAAGCGCTTCTCAGCGCACCGCAGTACGTACGCAAGGCCCATCGCGCCCAACACCTCGTACAACCACACCCGCCGCCAAGTCGGTGACGCCTGCAGCGACCAGGGGCCGCTGAGCCCGGCAGAGGGCGTTGAGAGGCGGTAGTTCAGTTCCTGTCCGCATAAGTTGCATTCCACGCGCCACAGAGGTCTTCCGTTGCGCATGAATGTTAGTTACGATGGATAAGTACTGCGGTATTATGCTTGGTGCTGGTGCGGATCAGCAGTTGAAGGCGTTTCGTGCCGACCTTTAATTGTGCGCTGGCGGTGTTGGGCGGTACGCGACCCTCGTTATGGGCAATTACGAGCACTTCATTGTTACCATGCGCGAGCTGGAGCACCAAGCGGTGACGTGAGTGGCTGAGGCTGTGTTCGTGCAGGACGACCTGTCCATTGAGGAGAACGCTTACCGTGTCCCCATCGATCTCGGCATTGTCCCAAAGCTTGAGCGTGGCGCGGTGAAGATGGGTGGCCACGGTGGCTAGTGTGTCGGTGCGGCGATCGTTATGGTACGGCTCTGGTGGCCGGTTCCCGGTAGGCGCGGACTTTTCCTTGGGTGGCCAACCAAAGTGATAGCGTAGCACGATCGCCAAATGATCGTCTGTGCCGGCAAAGTCAGCAATACCCGATGGGCCGGAGAAGTTGCTGGTCCAGGACTTCGTTCGGTCGAGATGTGCCACATAACGAAGGCCGAACTCCATACGGTCATATCCATGGCCATTGGTGAAGACGACCTCCGGGGCAAGGTAGAGGCGCGTTAGCGTGGGTTCGCTGGAAACGACCTGGAACGGTTGCTTGGTCGATCGTTCCTCATTGAACTGCTGAAAGCTGTAGCCCGCTGCCAGGGCGAAACGAACGGGCAGGTGGGATATGGCGGGAATGTCAGCGAGCTTGAAGAGGCGCAGCTCAGTGCGCTCAAGAAGATGGAACAGGTCCATGCTTACCGTGTCGACCTGCATATAGTAGCCTTGTGCGGCTGCTCCGCCCTGAACGGCGATGCCCCAGCTATCGCGGTGGGTAAAGGCGGCTCCAAGATCAAGTGCAAGGCCGACCAGCGGTAATGCGGCTGCGGAGGGCGTTGTATGCCCCATGAGGGAAGGGGCCTGGAAGGTGATACCGCCTCCCAGCACCAAACGGGTCCGCCATGGCGGTTGGCTTTGGCCCAATGCCGCAGTGCCGGAAAGAAGTGCGAGAATGATGATGCGGCGGTGGGCGTGCACTGTTGTGAGAGTTGATCCGAAGGGCGCGGGTGAGCGAATATCGCACCACTCCTCCTCATGGTATGGGGTTCATACACAACTCAAGGACCGCAAGGACCTGGTTGTTCTACTGGCAGTGAGGCCTGAATGATCGACCAAGACGGGGGAGGCCCTGTGGTGCGGCGAATAGCGGTTTATCGTCGACGATCTGTTGGATTTCATTGTTCAATGGCGATGTGGACTTGGTGGTGTCATGTTCGGCTTTCCACGCTACGGCCCACATTATCCTGTTAACAAGTGTGATCCATTCGAGCGATCGATGCCATGGGGGGAGGTCTAGGTTTGCCCTGCACCTGTTCTGTGCTTTTCCTGTTGCGGTCCTGCGATCTGTTCTCGGCCATATTGAGGACCAACGGCAAAAGGTGGATGAACCTTACACGGGGTCTGCCTCGATGGCTGATGGGAAAGGCTTGGGCATGTGCTTACATACTGGTCGGTACATGGTTGAACAACGACGCCTCTGGAACGCGGTCCGCAATGCGGGTGCCGCAGTGATCGCCCCTCTCCGTTACCTGCTGCCCGTGTTGGCAGCCTTGCTGCTATGGCAGGGCGAAGCCCGGGCCACGCACGCCATGGGTGGCGAGCTTACCTATGAATGTGTGGGACCGAACCTGTACCGGGTACGGCTTGAATTCTACAGGGACTGTAACGGTGTTGCTGCACCGACCAACTGCAACAATGGCCGGCAGTTCCGACTGCGCAGCACGCAGTGCAACGCCACGATAAACGCCTGCTTCGGATTGGATGGCGTGCAGATCGTGACGCCGATCTGCCTCACCGCCACGGACCGCTGCAACAGCTCCTCTGGCGACTATGGTATTGAGCGCTACAGCTACAGCGCGGTCGTGAACCTAAGCGCATATGCTGGCTGCGGAACCGATTGGATCATTGATTGGGACCTGTGCTGCCGCAACAACGCGATCACTTCGCTGAACAACCCGGGTTCGCGCAACCTGTACCTGTATGCGCGCCTGAACAATACACTGCCTGCCTGCAACAACTCGCCCCGCTACCTGAACACGCCGACGCCATTCGCCTGTGTGGGTCAGAGCGTAAGCTACAACCACGGATTCAACGACGTGGATGGTGACTCGCTGAGCTTTGAACTGGCCCCAGCGCTTGGCAGCAATGGCAACACGATCCCCTATAACGCGGGCTATAGTTTCCTGCAACCAGTGGTTACCAGCGGTGGTGCCAATGCGGTTCAGATCAACCCGGTGACCGGTACAATAACCTTCGTGCCGAGCATCCAGCAGTTCGCAGTGGTGACCGTCCGGGTGCGCGAATGGCGCAATGGTGTGCAGATCGGAGAGTATATCCGCGATGTGCAGTTCGCGATCATTGCCTGCAACAACAACCTGCCGCAGGTAAGTGGTGTGAACGGTACCAATCAATACATATACAACGTTTGCGCAGGGGAGAACTTCTGTTTCACTGTGAACAGTAGTGATGCGGATGCCGGACAGGTGGTCACCATGACGTGGAACAACGGTATCCCGGGGGCCACGTTCAACATATCGGGCGGCAACCTTCCCGTGGGTACGTTCTGTTGGACACCCACTGTGAACGACATCGGCCAGAACCTGTTCTCGGTAACCGTCCAGGATAATGCCTGTTCCTTGAACGGGGTCAACAACTTCGGTTACGTGATCCAGGTCACGCCGCCCTTCACTTCTGCGAACGCAGGACCGGACCAAAGCGTTTGCGGGACCACGGCCACTCTGGCAGGCACGTTGCCCTTTGCACAGGTACAGGGTACGTGGACCGTGGTGAACGGCAGCGGGACCTTTGCCAACCCGAATGACCCAACATCGACCGTATCGGGTCTTGGGGCAGGCATCAACACCTTCCGCTGGACGGTGAACTACCAGACCTGCGGTACCACCAGTGATGATGTGGTGATCACCTCCTTCGATGCCGCACAGGCCGTAGCGAACGCGGGTCCGCTCCAAGAGCTTTGCCTGCCATCAACTTCCACCACGCTTGCTGCCAACACCGCAGTAGCGCCAGCAGTGGGTACGTGGACGGTAGTGAGCGGTACTGGCACCTTCGCCAATGCGAATGCGCCTAATACCACGGTAAGCGGTCTTTCCGCTGGCAACAACGTGTTCCGCTGGACCATCAACAACGGCCCCTGCGGAGCACCAACGAGTTCCACCGTCACTATACGGGTATTCACCAATACGCAGACGCCTGCATTTGCCGGTGTCGATCAGCAGTTGTGCGCACCGATCACCTCTGCCACACTTTCTGCCAATACGGCCATTGTGCCGGCAACAGGTACATGGTCCGTGGTAAGCGGTACGGCCACCTTCGCTAACGCCAATAGTCCGAGCACCACGGTAAGTGGCCTTAGCCCAGGGGTGAACACACTGCGGTGGACGATCAACAACGGACCGTGCATCCCTTCGACCACCACGGATGACATGGTGATCACAGTGTTCGACCCGAACAGTCCAGCAGCCAATGCTGGTCCTGACCAACAGGTTTGTTCCACGAGCACCACGTTGGCCGGTTCAACGCCAACCGCTCCTGCAACAGGCGCCTGGTCGGTTATCAGTGGTTCTGGCACCTTCGCTGATGCGACCAGCCCCAACACCACGGTCACTGGCCTCGCCATTGGCAACAATGTGTTCCAATGGACCGCGAACAACGGTCCTTGCGCCAACGGCATTACCACCGATCAAGTGGTGATCACTCGCTTCAACTCAACGTTGGACGCCGCTGCAGCTGGTCCTGACCAAGATCTTTGTACAACAGGTTCGACCGGTGTTGCCAGTACCACCATGGCCGGTTCCGTTGTTGCATTGCCGGCCACCGGTACATGGACCATTCAGTCCGGTCCTGCTGGTGCAGTGATCGCCAACCCCGCCAGCCCGACCACGGGCGTGAGCAACCTGGGCATAGGAACCTACGTGTTGCGCTGGACGGTGAACAATGGTCCCTGTGTTCCGCCCACATCCTTTGATGAGGTCACCATTCGCGTGTTCAACAGGAGCGCACCCGCTGCACAAGCCGGCAGTAACGTTAACCTGTGCTCGCCAGTGACCAGTGTTACTCTTGCAGCGAACGCTGCTGTGAGCCCTGCGGTGGGTACATGGACCGTGGTTAGTGGCTCGGGCACATTCTCCAACGTCAATAGCCCAACGGCAACGGTCACGGCTATTGGCCTTGGGGCCAACGTTTACCAGTGGAGCATCTCCAATGGTCCGTGCCCGGGGGCTGTCACCACGAGCACTGTGACGGTGACCATCTTCAACTCGGCAACAGCCAGTGCGAATGCCGGACCCGATCAACAGTTATGCGGTGCTACCAGCGCCACGCTGGGGGGCAACGTAGTTGCAGCACCCGCGCAGGGCACATGGACCTTGGTGAGCGGTACTGCCACCATTGCCAACCCCAACAACCCCACTACATCGGTGAACGGCCTGGGCACTGGAGCCACTGTGCTGCGCTGGACAGTGAATAATGGCCCATGCGGTAGCAGCAACGATGAAGTGACGCTGTTCAACTTCGATCCGAACAACTCCATCGCGAACGCAGGTCCCGACCAGAATATCTGTGTGCCAGTGGCGCCCAACGCGGTGTTCATGGCCGCAAGTGCCGTCACCTTCCCGGCCACTGGTACCTGGACCATCGTTAGCGGAAGCGGCACCATCGTAAGCCCGAACAGCCCGACCACCCAGATCAGCAACCTGCCGGTGGGCATCCACGAGTTCCAGTGGACCGTGAGCAACGGACCCTGCCCCGGTGGTGTGACCAGCGATGTGGTCCGGATACAGGTCTTCGACTTTTCGAACCCTGTTGCCAATGCGGGTCCTGACCAGTCCATCTGCTCCGCGAGCGGAAGCACTACGCTGGCGGGCAGCTCGATAACGGTGCCTGCAACGGGCACATGGACCTTGGTGAGCGGTACGGGTGTGATCACCGATCCGGCCAGCCCAACAAGTTCGGTGACCGGCCTCGGTATTGGACAGAACATATTCCAATGGACGGTGGACAATGGCCCCTGCACAGGGATCACCACCGACCAGATGAGCATCTTCATCTATGACCCGAACAACCCGGCCGCTAACGCTGGCCCTTCGCAGAGCTTCTGCACACCTGTGACCAGCACCACTATGCAGGGTAGTGCGGTGACCTTCCCGGCGCAAGGCACATGGACCCAGGCCTCGGGTCCGGTGGCCACGATCGTTTCACCGAACGACCCGGCCACGGCCATCACAGGCATTGGAGTTGGCGTGAGCACGTTCGTTTGGACCGTGAACAACGGAGCGTGCGCGAACCCCATCACCAGCAGCTCCATGACCATTACGCTCGCCGATGGTGATGCGCAATCCGCGGATGCCGGACCGGATCAGTCGATCTGTGGCACTGCCACGGGTACCTCGTTGGCCGGTAATGCACCTGTGGGAGTGGCTACTGGTAGCTGGAGCGTGGTAAGCGGTACGGCCACCTTCGCCAATGCGGCAAGCCCAACCACTACAGTAAGTGGCTTGGGCGTCGGGGTGAACGTGTTGCGTTGGAGCATCGATAACGGAGCCTGCGGTATCACCAGCGATGTGGTGACGATCTTGGTGTATGACCCAAGCAACCCGGTGGCCAACGCAGGCAATGACCTGCAACTGTGCACGCCTGCCTCGAGCGCAACACTGAACGGCAGTGCGCTTACGCTGCCCGCTGTAGGTCAATGGACCTTGGTAAGCGGTAGTGGCAGCATTGCCAACCCTGCCGGACCCACTACGGTGGTTAACGGATTGGCGGTAGGGGAGAACGTGTTCCAGTGGCAGGTCAACAACGGCGCCTGTCCGGATGCCATCACCACGGACCTGATCAGTGTGTTCGTGTATGACAACACCGGAGCTGCCGCGAACGCGGGTGCCGATCAGGAAGTGTGCACGCCCACATCGTCCGTGTCAATGTCAGGTAACACGCCCACCTTCCCGGGTATCGGTCAATGGACCTTGATCGCTGGTGGCGGTAGCATTGCACAGCCCAACAACCCGAACACTGCCATCAACAACCTGCCGGTAGGGGTGAACATCTTCGCATGGACCATCATCAACGGTCCTTGCGGTAGCACCTCGGACCAAGTAGTGATCCGTGTGTATGATGCATTGAATCCTGTGGCGAACGCAGGTGTTGATCAGCAGATCTGCACACCCAACACAAGCACCACACTACAGGGCAGCAACCTCACCATTCCCGCCACGGGAACATGGAGCTTGGTGAGCGGCACGGGTACCATTGCCGACCCCACCAACCCTGCCAGCGCCGTTACAGGCCTGGCCATTGGTGAGAACGTGTTCCAATGGAGCGTAAGCAACGGCCCATGTGCCAACTCGCAGACCAATGATCTGGTGAGCATCTTCGTGTTCGACGAGGACCAGGAGCCTGCAGCGGCCGGTCCGGACCAGGACCTCTGCACTCCTGAGAGCGAGGCGACCCTTGCGGCCAATACACCCACTTTCCCCGCTGAAGGCATGTGGTTCCAAGTGGCCGGCCTCGGTACCATTACCGATCCCAGCGACCCCAACACCACGGTGACCGGCCTGCCTGTGGGTACGCATGAGTTCCAGTGGATGATCACCAACGGTCCCTGCGCGAACGGCGAGACCACTGATAACATGGTGATCCGTGTGTATGACGCTAACAACCTGCCGGCCGATGCAGGTGCTGATCAGGAACTATGCACCCCGCAGACCAGCACTTCGCTGCAGGGCAGCGCGGTGATATCCCCCTCAGTTGGCACGTGGACCGTAGTGAGCGGCACTGGTGTGTTCGCCAACACGAATGATCCCAATACGACCGTTAGCGGTCTCTCCATTGGCGCCAATGTCTTCCGCTGGAGCGTGAATAACGGCCCCTGCGGACCCGTGACCTCCGACGAGGTGACGATCCTGCTCTTCGATGCGGACAATGCAGTTGCTGATGCTGGACAGGACCTACAGCAGTGCACGCCGAACACCGTGGCCACGCTGTTCGGTAGCACGGTGGTCTTCCCTGGCACTGGCCTATGGACCTTGGTGAGCGGTACGGGTGTGATCACCGATCCCACCAGCGCCGTTACTACGGTGACCGACCTGGGGGTTGGAGAGAACATCTTTCAGTGGACAGTGAGCAATGGACCTTGCGCAAACGGTGTCACCAGCGATCAGATCAGCATCTTCATCTTCGATCTGAACAACCCACCAGCCAACGCAGGTGCCGATCAACAGCTGTGCACGCCGCAGGTGAGCACCAACATGCAGGGCGTGGCGCCCACCTTCCCGGCCTTCGGGACATGGACCTTGCTGAGCGGCCAGGGCACGATCGTCGACCCCAGCGACCCCAACTCGCTGATCACCGACCTTGGCGTGGGTGAGAACAAGTTCCTTTGGACCATCGACAACGGGCCCTGCGAGAACAGTGGCAGCATTGATGTGGTCAGCATTTTCGTGTTCGATGGCAACAATGCTGATGCCAACGCTGGTGCGGACCAGGAGCTGTGTACGCCGAACATTGTCACCACCAACCTGCAAGGCAGCGCGGTGACCTTCCCCGCTGTGGGTACGTGGACGCTCGTGAGCGGTACCGGTACCATTGCGAACCCCAACGACCCGAACACCGTGGTCTTCGACATAAGCATCGGAGAGAGCGTTTTCGAGTGGACGGTGAGCAACGGCCCCTGCGCCAATGGCGTGACCACCGACCAGGTGAGCATCCGCGTCTACGATTCGGATCTGCCCGTGGCCAATGCCGGTGCCGATCAGCAACTGTGCACGCCGAACACCACGGCCCAGCTTAGCGGCAGCCCCATCGTGTTCCCCGCCATAGGCACTTGGACCATTCAAAGCGGTACCGGTACCATCACCGACCCCAATGATCCCAACACCACCATTACCGGTCTGGGTGTGGGTGTCATCGTGGTGCGCTGGACCGTGAATAACGGAGCCTGCCCGGAGGGCGTCACCACGGATGAGATGGTGATCACCCTCTACGATGAGAACAACCTGGTAGCCGATGCGGGTCCCGATCAGGAACTGTGCAGCGATGACGCCACTACCACCATGGACGGCAGTGCAGTGATCTTCCCTGCAACAGGTACTTGGACGTTGGTGAACGGTACGGGTACCATTGCCGATCCAAGCAACCCCAACACCGCCATTAGCGGCCTCGGAATTGGAGAGAACATCTTCCAGTGGGTGGTGAACAACGGTGTTTGCGCCAACCCGCAGACCACGGACGTGGTAAGCATCTTCGTGTTCGACGTGAACAACCCGGATGCCGATGCCGGCCCGGACCAGGAGGTATGCACTCCGCTTACCAGCGCGGCCATGACCGGTAGCAGCATCACCTTCCCGGCCGTGGGTACCTGGACGCTGATCTCAGGCCAAGGCACCATCACCGACCCGAACGATCCTGCCACCACCATCACCGATCTGGGTGTTGGTACGAACGTGTTCGAGTGGACCGTGGATAACGGCGACGGTTGTGCCAACAGTCTCACCACCGATCAGGTGACCATCGTTCTATTCGATGCCGATGCACCGCCCGCCGATGCAGGAGCTGACCAAGAGATCTGCTCACCTGACGATACTGTGACCTTGACCGGTAACGCACCTGTGGGTGCTGCCATTGGTGTGTGGACACTGGCCCAGGGCACTGGCGTGATCGCCGACCCCTTCAGCCCCACCACCACGGTGAGCGGCCTTGCCATAGGTGAGAACATCTTCCGCTGGACCCTCACCGGTGGAGCGTGCGTGACCACCGATGATGAGGTGAGCATCTTCGTCTTCGATCCGAACAACCCCATTGCGAACGCAGGCCTCGACCAGGAGTTGTGCATGCCGCAAGACAGTGTGTTCATGGCAGGCAGCCAAGTGATCATACCGGCTATTGGTACATGGACCCTGATCAGCGGCGCAGGCACCCCTGTGAACGCCAACGACCCCGGTACGTTGATCGAAGGCTTGGCCATCGGTGTGAACGTGTTCCAGTGGGAAGTGTACAACGGAGCTTGCGAGACCACGCCGACCTTCGACCTGGTCACCATTACGCTCTATGGAGACTCCACCACGCCTGCGATCGCAGGTCCGGACTTGGAGTCCTGCCTACCGATAACGCAAGTACAACTGCAGGGCGAACAACCCATTGCACCAGGCGTGGGCACTTGGTCGGTTATCGCTGGTACCGGTGTATTCGCCGATCCGAACGATCCCACCACGGTGGTGTCGGGCCTCTCACAGGGTGTGAACACCTTCGTTTGGACACTCGATTGGTTCCCCTGCCCGAACAATGGTATCCTTACCGATACAGTGACCGTAAGGGTATATAACCCGAACGCGCCGTTGGCGGATGCTGGAGCCGACCAGCAGCTCTGTACGCCCACCACAGAGACCTTCATGGAAGGCAACTCACCGGAGATCCCGGGCATTGGTACATGGACCCTGCTGAGCGGTTCGGGTACGATCGTGAGCCCCAACGATGCCAATACGCAGATCACCGATCTCGCCATCGGTATCAACGAGTTCATTTGGACCATCTACAACGGCAACTGCGGCTTCGGTCCGCCAAGCCAGGACACCGTGCGTGTGTTCGTTCATGATGGTGAGGCCACGCCCGCAACGGCCGGTAATGATATCAGCTGGTGCACACCCACCAACAGCGCTGTGCTGGTGGCCAACGACCCCACCTTCCCGGCCACTGGACTGTGGACCTCGTTGAGCGGCACCGGTACGTTGGCCGAACCCACCGACCCGAACACGGCGGTATTCAGCCTCGGTGTTGGTCAGCACGACTTCCTGTGGACCATTGACAATGGCGCTTGTGGTTCCACCAGCGATACCATCAGTGTATTCATCTTCGATGGAGAGAGCGAAGCGGCCAACGCAGGCCCTGATCAAGAGCTGTGCACACCGAACACCAGCACTTCTCTTGCAGGTAATGCAGTGGTGTTCCCGGCCACCGGTTCATGGACAGTGATCTCAGGCACCGGCACCTTCGCGGATGCCAACGATCCCGCGACCACGGTATCCGGCCTCTCTATCGGTGCCAATGTATTCCGCTGGACAATCATCAATGGACCCTGCGGTGACACGGAAGATGATGTGGTGATAACGCTGTTCGATGAGGATCAGCCTGCCGCCAATGCTGGTGGCGATCAACAGATATGCACACCTACCAACAGTGTTACTCTTCAGGGTAGTGTGGTCACTTTCCCCGCAGTGGGTACTTGGGTGTTCGTGAGCGGCACAGGCACACTGAGCGATCCCAACAGTCCCACCGCCACGTTAAGCGGACTTGGTGTGGGCAGTGTTACGCTGCAGTGGCAGGTGGACAACGGTCCTTGCGGTGCTGTCACGACCGATGAGGTCACCATCAACGTCTTCGACAATGGTGGCGCCGTTGCGCTAGCTGGTCCCGATCAGGACTTCTGCTCGCCGGTAACGGGCACGGTCACCATGTTCGCCAGTTCGCCTGTGGCACCAGGCGTGGGCCAATGGACACTGCTCATTGGTTCCGGAACCATTGCTGATCCGACAAACCCCTTTACGGTGGTCACCGGTCTCGGCATCGGCGAGAACCGCTTCCAGTGGACCATTGACAACGGCCCCTGCGGAAGCACCAGCGATGAGGTAAGCCTTACTGTGTACAACAGCACGGTACCTCCTGCGAACGCCGGTCCCGACCAAGAGTTCTGTCAGGACATCCGGTCCACGCAGCTCAATGCTGAGGCGGTGTTCTCCACGGCCACGGGTGTGTGGTCGGTGCTGGATCCCAGCGGTGGCAACGCCATCATTTCGCAACCGAACGATCCTGAGAGCGATGTAGAGGGTTTCCAGCTGATCCAGCTGCCGACCACGGAATATGCATTCATCTGGAGCGTTACCAATGGTCCCTTCCCGGTCGGTTCGCCATGCGGACCTACGGCCGACACCATGATGGTGCGCATCAAGGATTGTGTGACAGTAAAGGTCCCGGATGCTTTCTCGCCCAACGGTGATGGCGTGAACGATGTGCTGGTGATCACCAACATCGAGACCTATCCGAACAACCGCATCACCATCTTCAATCGCTGGGGCAGCAAGGTCTATGAAGCAAGCCCTTACCGGAACCAGTGGGATGGCACGAGCCAGTTCGGCGCCATGTACGGTGAGACACTTCCAGAGTCCACCTATTACTATGTCCTTGACCTCGGTGACGGCAGTGATGCCCGTACCGGCTTCATCTACCTGCGCCGATGAGCACCAACAGCACGCAACACCACACGCCGATGCAACGGACGGCCAAACGATGGATGGGCGCGGCGTTCGCCCTTTGCCTGGGCACCACGCTCATGGCCCAGCAGGACCCACAGTTCACCCAGTACATGTTCAACATGCTGGCGCTGAACCCGGCCTATGCGGGAAGTTCCGAACGGGTAAGCCTGAAGGGCCTGAGTCGCCACCAGTGGGTTGGCTTCGAGGGAGCGCCTACCACGCAGACGCTGACCATTCACAGTCCTGTATGGCATGAAAGCCTTGCTTTGGGGGGAAGCCTGTTCCGGGACAGTCACGGTCCCATCACCCAGTATTCCTTCATGGCCGATGTGGCTTATCGCATCTTCATGGGCGATGCAAAGTTGTCCTTCGGCCTAAAGGGTGGTCTCAACCTGTTGCAGGGTAATTACCAGAGCCTGAATCCGCAACAGGCCGGTGATCAGGTGTTCCAGCAGAGCGTCAACTCGAAGCTCGATCCGCAGTTCGGTTTCGGTGTGATGTACTATAGTGACCGCTACTATATCGGCATCAGCACACCGAAGATGCTGCGCACGCAGTTCTTCGAGACGGATTCACTCTCGTTCATTTCCGAACCGGGCCAACGCGCTCACTTCTTCCTGAGCGGTGGTTATGTGTTCGATATGGGCACCTACCACAAGTTCAAGCCGACCTTCCTGGTGAAGGCGGTGGAGGGCTCACCGCTGAGCTTCGACCTGAGCGCCAACTTCCTCTTCTATGAGAAGTTCTGGTTGGGTGCCATGTACCGCTATGATGATGCCGTGGGCGTTCTGGCCCAGTACCTCATCACCAACGACCTGTCGATCGGCTACGCCTATGACTACCCGTTGTCGATCCTGAACAATTATAGTGGAGGATCGCACGAGATCATGGTCGGCTTTGAGTTCGGCAACAAAGTGAAAGGCGTTCGTTCACCGCGCTACTTCTGATCCATGATGCACGCCAAGATGAACCCGATGCAACGCGTTCCAGCAACGCTGTTGCTCGTTGTGGCCCTGATGGGTACCATGTCCGCACAGGCCCAGAACCTCAAGTCCCGCATGGCCGATCGCTATAGCGAGGTGTTTGATTACGAGAAGGTGGCCTCCATCTATGAGGATATCAGTGCCAAGGGCAAGGCCACGCCACAGGACCTTCGCCGATTGGCCCTTGCCTATCGCAAGTTGGACCGCTCCAAGGAGGCAGAGGAAACATATACCAAGCTGATGGCCACGGGTGCCCAAACACCCGATGATATGTTGGTCTATGCTGACCTTCTCCGTGCCAACGGGAACTATCCGGCAGCGTTGGAGTGGTATGGTAATTACCTCACGCAACGCCCGGAGGATGTGCGTGCCAAAGCATATGTGAGCAATCCGGGCCTGTTCGACCGCCTGATGCGCGATAGTGCGAGTGCTTCCGTAAGGACCTTGCCCATCAACTCGTCCATGGCCGACTTGGGAATGTCCGTTATGAATGACCTGTTGTTGTTCTCCAGTGCCCGTGGTGAGGGCGTGGGAGGCACACGTAGCTATGCCTGGGACCACGAACCGTACCTGAACCTTTACAGTGCATTGCTCAAGGGTGAGACCGCCGAGGAGCCCATGGTAATGCGCAAGGAGTTGAACAGCCGGTACCATGATGGTACGGTGGCCTATGACTCGCTGGCCAAGCGCCTGTACTTCACGCGCAACAACGATTACTACGGCGTGCTGTCCAAGAATGACCGTGGCGAACTGACCATGGGCATCTACTTCGCGGACGTTGTCACGGGTGAGTTCGGACAACCGGAGTGGGGCAACCTGGTGCCATTCGATCACAACGATGCGCAGTACAACATCGGCCATCCTTATGTGACCCATGATGGGCGTCGTCTCTATTTCGTGAGCGATCGACCAGGTGGGGAAGGAGGCACCGATATCTGGTTCTGCGATAACCTGGGCAACCAATGGGGAGCACCACAGAATCTCGGACCCAAGGTGAACTCACCCGGTAACGAGATGTACCCGTACGTGGGGCGCGATAGCACATTGTACTTTGCCAGTAACGGTCATATCGGTCTTGGTGGTTACGACATTTTCCGGTCAAGGCTTACCGTCGCCGGACCAGGCACAGTGTTCAATCTGGGCTATCCCATGAACACCCGCTACAACGACCATGGATTGGTGCTCATCAACGATACCACAGGCTTCTTTGCGAGCGATCGACCGGGTGGTAAGGGCAGCGATGATGTGTATGGTTGCACAGTGCGCCCCCAGATGATCTATCTGGCCGGTGTGGTCATCGATAAGGCCACACGTCAGCCCATCGAGAACGCCAACATCGTACTGAAGAACGGCCAAGGCGGTTTCGTGGACCGCTACAAGTTGGAGACCGAGCCGGGCGGACGATTCCGCATGGAGGCCGAGTATCACCAGCGTTACCTGCTCTCAGCGGTGGCCAATGGTTATTATCAACGTGAAATGACGGTAGTGACCGATGTGGATCCGCTGGAGAACATCGTGGTCGAACTGGAGAAGTACGACTATCTGGCCGAAGGCATCGTGTATCACGGCGAGACCAATGAGCCCTTGGCAGATGCTTCGGTGGTATTGACGGACGGCAATGGTGTTGAGCTTACGCGCATCACCACGGATGCCAGCGGTCGCTATCAGTTCCCTCTGCAGACCGGTCAGGATTATCGCATCATGGCCGACAAGGAAGGCTTCTTCAAGCAGAGCGTGAAGGTGAGCACCAAGGGCAACCCCAATTCGCTTATCCGTAACGACTTCAAGCTCTTCCCGCTGAAGGTGAACCAGGTGGTACGCTTGGACAACATTTTCTACGACTATAACAGTTCGGAAATTCGCCCGGATGCGGCAGCAGAGCTGGATAAACTGATCGCCACGCTGTTGGACAACCCCACCGTGCGTATCGAGCTGAGCTCACACACCGATTGCCGCGGCAAGGATGCTTACAACCGTTCGCTCTCGGACAAGCGTGCCAAGAGCGCGGTGGACTACATCGTATCGAAAGGGATCGGTCGCGATCGCATCGTGGGCAAGGGCTATGGCGAAAGCAAGCCCGTGACACAATGCGTGTGCGAGAAATGCAGCGAGGACGAGCACCAACAGAACCGGCGTACCGAGTTCAAGGTGCTTGGGCTCTGACGAAGCAGTTAGGGTAGGGACCAAGGGGGACGGACGGGTCGAGGCGCAAGCCTTCGGCCCGTTCGTCATTTCAGGCCTCCCAGTTCGCGGGCCCGCTCGGCATAGAAACCACCACTGGCCGCAATGCGCGAGAAGGCTTCAGTGGCAGCATCCAGTTCGCCCAAGCGC
Organism: uncultured Chryseobacterium sp.; assembly: GCA_964592515.1. Classification (GTDB taxonomy): domain Bacteria; phylum Bacteroidota; class Bacteroidia; order Flavobacteriales_F; family PHOS-HE28; genus PHOS-HE28. The sequence continues at coordinate 21,560 of CAZQFG010000002.1, forward strand.
TGCAGTGTGAGCGCGTGGTACCAGGTGGCCTCCTCATGGAACACATCAACATTATGTATCGCGGCCTGGTGCAGAAAGAGACGTGCCCGTTTGTAAAGACCGAGGTTGTAGCAGCACAGGCCGGCATAGAACTGCGCGTTCACATCATCGGGATACTGGTCCATGAGGAAGCGAAGCTCTTCGAGACAACCCCGATTGTCGTTGCGCGCGAAACGGTCAAGGGCCTCGTCCATGTAACTGGTGTAGGTCAGGTTCCGGATAGCGTTCCGGTCGGTCTGCTGTTGACCACGATCGCCGTAGCTGGCATCCACGCCGCCGTTGCCCAGTTCCATTACCGGGTCGCGTGCGTACAGTTCTTTCGGGTGCACCAGCTTCAGGTCGTGCAGATAGAGCAGCTGCACCGATGAGCGAGCGGGTCGCGCAGGGCTAACAGCAGGGGCTGGTGCCGTTGTGATGACGCGCGTGCCCCGTTCCTCCAATCGGTCCACTGGTGCATCGCGCACCACGGGCGTTTCGCTGAGTTGCTGTTGGTCTTCCGATCTTCCGATCTGTTGGGTCAAGGGCAGTTCGATGGCCGCGGCGATCTCAGCTTCCTCCAACGGCAGATCGACCAGTTCGTTGGTCGATAGTTCAGCCTGTTGAGGTGGAACTGTTGAAACGGTCGGCGGAGGGTCGCTCATCTTTATTGCATCCCCTTGGGTGAAGTAGATCACCCCCACTCCGAACAGGATCGCTCCACCCACTGCCCATGGCATCCAGCTGACACTTCCGCCGGATGGTCGCGGATGTTCCATCTGGGCAGCGGCCTCGATCGCGCCGGGCATGCGCAGCCCTTCCACGGCCTCCAGGACAAAGGGGTCTGCCTCCATGGCAAGTTCCACCCAGTGCTGTTCCTCGGGCGAGAGCCTTCCTTCCACATAAGCGATCAGCTGTGCAGCTGTTGGCGCTTCGTGCGGGGCGAAGGGGTCAATGTTCGTTCTGGTTGGCATGGTGGAGGAGGATGAGACGCAGGTTGCGCCGTCCGTTCTGTAGGTGGCTGCGCACTTGTTCCATTGAAAGTCCGGTCAGTTCCGCTGTGCGCTGATAGCTGTACCGCTCAAGGTGGAAGTACCTGATGCAGCTGCGTTGATCTGGGTTGAGCTGATCGATGGCCGCTTCGAGCTGCACCAATGTGCGTTCGTGCAGCAAGGCATCATCTTCGGTCAGCGCTTGGTCCGCCAATGCCTGCTCGTCCACATGGTCAGTATGGCGCTCTCCACGAAGCACCAGCAGGCAACGGTTGCGCATGACGGTATGTACCCATGGCCTGAAGCGTTCCACCGCATGTTTGCTGAGCAGTGCCGGCAGGTCGGTGAACAGCTCGGTCACCAGGTCCTTGCTGCGCTCGGTATCCTTTAAGTATTTCATGCACACCCCGAACAGTAGTTGTGCATAGCGGTCCCAAAGCTCTCCCAACGCCGACTGGTGGCCACCCCGCAGGATGGTCACCAGTTCTTCGTCCGTTCGCACGGAGGTGGGCTTTCGGCGCAGGAACATGGTCGCTGGTCTATCGCACGCCGGCTTGTTGCTGCATATACAGGTCGAAGTAGCTCTTGGTCTCAATGGCCACCGCACCACCGGTCACATCGCCATAGCGAGCAGGAAGACCGCCGGTGTAGATCGTGAAGCTCGCGATGGATGCGGGGGGTACGCCTTTCAGCTGTCCGGTCACCTTCACGCCGTCAACGAAATACGCCATCGCGTCGGAACGGGATCCACGGAAATAGAGATCGTCGCTGTTGGGGGCCTTGTAGATATCTGGCGAGCTCACTGCGATCAGGGCAACCGGGTTCTTGCGCACCGGGCTGTCCTCGAACTGCGCGGCCAAGATCGTGATCTTGCTCGGCTCCTCAGGGTCGATCAACGGTTGCTCCCATTTGCGTGCAACCACGACGAACTCCTTGATCGTCGTGTTCGGTCGCAGTCGTTCATCCTTCAGGAAGGTGATCTTGTCCGGGTTCACTTGTATGCCGGTGATCTCGGCCGTGGCCATGCCCACATAGGACATACGTACCGTGTATGTTCCGGGCACCAAGGGCTTCAGTACGAAGTGCCCCCGTTCGTCGGTGGTGGTACCGATCAGCGCGTCGCCACGCTCGGTCACCACGTTCGCCATGAAGAGCGGTGCTCCGTTCTCATCCAGCACCTTGCCTTGTATCTCGCCTACGTTCTGGGCGCTGGCGTGCAGGGCTCCTGCCAGGAGCGCCGTGACCAGGGTTATTCGTGCGTGTCGCATGTTCGTGTGTTTGTACAGAAGATGCACGCGCCTGCCGGATCGCATAAGGCCCCGTGTAATTTCCCGGGACCGACCTTCTTCTATAGTTCCTCGGCCACCACTTCTCGCACCCCCGGTACTTCGTGTTTCAGCAGGTTCTCAATGCCTTGTTTCAACGTTACCATGCTGCTGGGACAACCGCTGCACGAGCCACGCAACGATACCGTCACCACACCTTCCTCGAACGATCGGAAGGCGATATGGCCGCCATCCCCTTCCACCGCGGGCCGTATGTACTCCTCCAGCACCCGAATGATCTGCTCGTCCTCGGGGTTCTTCGCATCGGCGTGGGTGCTGGCCCGCTCGTTCGCATCGGCCAGTGCCTGTGCCGGAGCATCCTCGTACACCACCCGGCCATCGGTGTTCAGGAACTCCTGGATGTACTCACGCAGTTCCAATTGAACCAGGTCCCAGGTCACCGAGTTGTTCCTTGTAACGGAGATGAAGTTGCTACTGATGAAGACACCCGTTACGAAGGGCAGGTTGAACACCTTCTCGGCCAGCGGGGATACCTTCTCGGTCTCCTCCGGGGTCCGGAACTCGAGCAGTCGGCCATCCTGTATGAGCAGGCGGCTGCTCACGAACCGCATGGTGGCCGGGTTCGGTGTCATTTCGGCATAAACGGATACGGGCGGGCGCTTGGTGGACTGCATGGTGCAAAGTTAGGCCGCAACGAAGGCCTTGGGTTCCCAATATGGCCGCTGTTGTATGGGGAGGGGCTCCTTGACCCTTGGGCTACATTTGTTCTGTAATGAGGGCATTCTTGCGACCGGGCAGATGGGTGGTGTTCGCCGCGACAGCATTGTTGCTGTTGGCGACAAGCGGCCTGTCGCTGTCGCGGATGACGTGTTTGAAAGGAGGTTTCAGCGTCTACACGTTGGGTACATCCTTCGCTGAGTGCGGGGTCGATGATGCTCCGGAGACCCCCGTTTTGCGCGCTGAATGCTGCACCTATGGACAGGTGGTGGTGGATCAACCGCAGCTGCATCATGATCGTGCTGTAGCGCTGTGCGTTCCGGTCCTCCATGCCGAGCTTTTTGGGCGATCGCCCTTGTTCGCGCATCCGATGGGAGTACCAAGGGAACTTGGCGATCAACCGCCCCCACTACCATCTTCCGAACGTCGTTCGCTGATGGGGGTGTACCGTATTTAGAGTTCCGTTAAAGGCGCCATGAGCGCAAGAGCACAATGTGCTCACCGTGTACTTCCGTTGTACCCTTTATTGGAACAATGAATTCCCGCATAGCCATATTTCTTTTTACTGGTCTGTCCATGCCTGCGCTCTTTGGGCAGACCGCCATTACGGGCCTGGTGCTGGCCGAGGGGAGCAACGAGGCTCTGCTTGGTGCCAACGTGTACTGGTCCGGCACGACCATCGGTGCTACGGCCGGATATAATGGTGAGTTCTCCATCCAACAGCCGCCAAAATGGCCTGCGTTATTGGTCACTTCCTTCGTGGGTTACAAACCCGACACGCTCTCGTTGAAGGAAGTGCCCAAGGGGCCTTTGAAGATCACCCTCCGGTGGGCAGTGGACATGGGGCCTGTTGAAGTGGTGGAACGCGTAAGCGGCACGCAGCTCAGCACCCGCACGGTGAACGCCACTGAGACCATCGGACAAAAGGAGCTGAAGCGTGCGGCCTGCTGTGACCTTAGCGAGAGCTTTGAGACCAATGCCACGGTGGATGTGAACTACAGCGATGCGGTGTCGGGCACAAAGACCATCCGCATGCTCGGGCTGGATGGCAAGTATGCGCAGATCAGCGTGGAGAACATCCCCTTTGTGCGCGGCCTTTCCACCTCTTCGGGCCTCACGTTGATCCCCGGCACATGGATCAAGGACATCAACTTGAGCAAGGGCATCGGCACGGCCGTGAACGGACCCAATGCCATGACCGGCCAAATAGACCTGTGCCTGTTGAACCCGCTGGGGGAGCCGCCCCTGTTCGTGAACCTCTACGGTAATTCGCAGGGCCGCGTGGAGTCCAATGTACACACCACGCAGAAGACCGGTGCACACAGCGCCAACCTGCTGTTGCTCCATGGTAATTACATGGTTACCGAGCTTGATCAGAACAACGACGGCTTCATGGATATGCCGATGACCAGGCGCATTAACGTCATGGACCGTTGGATGTATGCCGATGAACGTCGGAGCGGGCAGGTCACCTTGCGCGTGGTTGATGATGTGCGTAAGGGAGGTCAGAGCGCGGCACATGGAGCGGTGCCTGCTGGTCCTGAGCATGCCGGACATCGTCCAAGTATGTTGTACGACATCGATATCCGGAACCGCATGGTCGACGCGCTCGCCAAGCATGGCTTCATTTTCAAGGATGATCCAGCCAAGAGCATCGGGTTCATAGTGTCCGGGCGACAGCACGAGGTCGGCTCGACCTATGGGGTCCGAACCTATGATGGCCTTCAGCAGAGCTTTTATGCGAACGCCGTGTATCAACAATTACTGGGCACAGGCACCGATCAGGTGAAGGCTGGTCTGGCCTATCAGTATGATGATTACGAGGAATTCTTCAGCGATACCATCGGCAGGGTACAGGACCATGGTCGTACGGAACGAATGCCCGGCGCGTTCGCTGAGTATACCCGCATGCGCAACGGCTTCACGCTCGTTGCCGGGCTCAGGGCCGATGCCAATGATCGCTTCGGCAATGTGGTGAGCCCAAGGGTGCATGCCAAGTTCGATCTCGGCGCGCTCACCAACGTGCGGCTTTCCGTGGGGCATGGGTTCCGCACCGCGAATCCGTTGGTTGAGAATGCTGCGGTGATGGCCAGCTCGCGGCGCGTGGTCTGGGAAGGTGATCTCGGTATGGAGCGCTCGTGGAACTTCGGTGCTTCCTTCCTGCACAAGTTCAAGTGGTTGGGTCGCAAGTGGGTGTTCGGCGTGGATGCCTACCACAGCGTGTTCACGGACCAGGTGGTGGCCGACCTGGACCGTGCTCCGAACATGCTTGCCTTGTACATGCTGAACGGCAGTTCGTATGCCAACAGCCTACTGACCGATGTTCAGGTAAAGCTCTCCCGTTCCCTCGACCTGAAACTGAGCCACCGCTTCTACGATGTGCGTACTACCTACTCCGGTCCATCAGGCGGCCGACTTTTGGAACGACCGTTCACGCCCGTGCACCGTGGCCTTATCGATCTGGCCTATGCCGACATGAAGGAGCTGTGGCGCATCGATCTCAGCCTGAACCTGTTCGGCGAAGCACGCATCCCCTCCACCCTAACGAACCCGGAGGAGTACCGTATGATGGAGCGTTCGCCCGCATATGCCACACTCCATATGCAGGTCACGCGTGTGTTGGGCAAATGGGAATTCTACCTAGGGGGCGAGAACCTCACAAGCTCGTTACAGCAACAACAGATCATTGCGGCCACTGATCCTTTCGGCCCGTACTTTGATGCCTCGCTGATCTGGGGACCCACGAACAAAGCCATGCTATATGGGGGGCTCAGGTACACGTTGGAACGATCGAAAACTGAAAAGGACTAATGATGACCAGGAAAATACTCCTAATGCTTCTGGCCCTGGGGGTCATGTTACCCATGAAGGCGCAGGACAAAAAGAACGCGCATCTTGATATCCGCACCAGCACGGTGTGTGATATGTGCGAGAAGACCATAGAGACCGAGCTCATCTACGAGAAGGGTGTGAAAAAGGTGGATGTGGACCTGGCCACGAACACCATTCATGTGGAGTATGATGCCCGGAAGACCTCGCCGGAGACCATCCGCCTGGCCGTGACCAAGCTGGGATACTATGCCGATGATATACCCGGCGACCCCAAGGCTTTTGCGAAGTTGCCTGCCTGTTGCCAGAAGGAAGGATGCGGGAAACCTGTTGAAAAGCACTGATCATGGCACTCGTTCGCACTGTTCGTGGGTTCACGCCCGAGTTCGCCGATGAGCCCTTCCTCGCCGAGACCGCCGTTGTGATCGGTGACGTGCGCATGGGAGTGGGCTGTAGCGTTTGGTACAATGCTGTGGTGCGTGGTGATGTGCACAGTATCCGCATCGGCGACCGCGTCAATATCCAGGACGGAGCCGTTCTGCATTGCACCTATCAACGCGCGCCGCTCACGATCGGCAACGATGTGAGCATCGGCCACAACGCCATTGTACATGGCTGTACCATCCATGACAAGGTGCTGGTAGGCATGGGTGCCATCGTGATGGACAATGCACAGATCGGTGAAGGAAGCGTGATCGCCGCAGGCGCCGTGGTGTTGCAGAACACGGTGGTGCCACCGGGCAGTCTTATGGCAGGTGTGCCTGCCAGGCGAGTGCGCGAGGTCGGCGAGGACCTTTCGAAGAACGAGATCGAACGGATCGCAGCGAATTACCGGCTCTATGCTTCCTGGTTCAAGGAAGATTGAGCACGTCGCCTGACCAATGTGCCGCGCGCACCTCGGTGCTGCCCAGTCCAAGGCGCTCCAGCAGCACATGGAAGTTGGCTGGCTCGCCACTGGTCCAGCAGGTCAATGAGCCATTCGACGCGGGTGTGGTGGTAAGCGCCTTGCTTTCCAACAGCCGTTGCACTTGCCTCGCAATGGCAGGAGCGGGGTCCACGATCCGGACACACGGCCCAACGATCCGCTCGATCAGCGGGCGTACAATGGGGTAGTGGGTGCAGCCCAATACAAGGGCATCGATGTGCTTGTCAAGCATGGGTTGCAGCCAGCCACGCAACATTTCCTCCGTTAGCGGGGTGTCCAGTTCGCCCGCTTCGATCTGCTTCACTAGTCCGGGGCAGGGTTGATGCAGCACCTGCACATCCTGGGCAAAGCGTTCCACCACACTGGCGTAGAGCTCGCTTTGGAACGTGGCCGTTGTAGCGATAACCCCCACCGTACCTGTGCGCGTGTGTTCCACGGCGGGTTTCACGGCCGGTTCCATGCCAACGAACAGATAGCCGGGATAGGCTTCACGCAATGCGGAGAGCGCCGCCGCCGAGGCGGTGTTGCAGGCGATGACCACCATCTTGCAGTCCTTCCGGCGCAAGGCATCCACAATGCCGAAGCTGAACTTTCGGACCTCGTCCAGATGGCGCTGGCCGTAGGGCATGTGCGCCGTATCGCCGAAATAGAACAGGCGCTCCGAGGGGAGCGCCTGCCGAATAACGGAGGCTACGGTGAGCCCTCCGATGCCAGAATCGAAGATGCCGATGGGCCGATCGTCGTGGACCACGGTCATCCGCGTTGCCGTCTATTGGATGCCGAGCTTGGCCTTTACAAGAGCCAGGATGTCCTCTCCCTTGTCAAAGTACAGTACGGAGCCGGTGCTAATGTCGAGGATGTAAGTGAAGTTGTTTGCCGCAGCCACGTCCTTGATCGCGGCGTTGGCCCTGTCCACCATCGGCTTCAATAGCTCTTCTTCCTGTTTGGCCAGGTCTTCCTGAGCCTTCTCCTGTGCAGCTTGGATCCGCTGCTCCAGTTCTTGGATCTCGCGCACGGCCATGTCCTTTTGGGTCTGGGTCATGGTCGGGGCGTCGGTTTGGGCCTTCGCCACCATTTGCTGGTACTCGGCTCCCATGGCCTTCAAACGGTCCTCCAAGGTTTTGGCGAATGCTTGCATCGTGGCTTCCGCATCCTTGCGCTCAGGCATCATCAACATCAACTTCTGGCGATCGATGTGGCCGATCTTTAAATGTTGCGCCAGGGCGTCCTGTGCGTTGCAGAGCAGGAGGCTCAGGGCAATGATCACGTATTTCATGGGTTGGGTGTTCGTCACTTGGGTTGCTTGATATCCTGTCCGCCTCCACCCCGATTGTCCGGTGGGGGCTGTGTTTCGCCGTCCTTTCCGGGAGGGGTCTCCTCGGGGTCGCGGCCGAATTCCTCGTCGTCACGACCGCCCGTACCTTCTTTCCCGGGCCTGATGCCCAGTTTCCGAAGGACACTATCGCTCTTGTCGTATTTCTCGCTGGCGAAGAGCAGGTTGCTGCTCTGTCCGCCGATGTCGAACACAGCGATGTAGCTGGTGCCCGCCACTTCCTTGATGGCGTTGTACACGCGGTCCTGGATGGGTTGTATCAGCTCCTGTCGCTTCTTGAAAAGGTCGCCGTTCGGACCGAAGCGTTTCTTCTGCAACTCGCGGGCCTCACGTTCACGCCGCTCGATCTCCTCCATGCGGGATCGTTTCATTTCCTCGGTCAGCAGGATCGCTTCGGCATTATATGCATCGCGAAGCCTCTTGATCTGCTGGTACCGCTCATCGATCTCGTCCTGCCAGAGTTTCGAGAGCCTGTCCAATTCCTTTTGCGCAGCGCCGTACTCGGGCATCTGCTCCAGGATGTACTTCGTGTTCACGAACGCGATACGCTGTGCAAGTACGCGCTGCGGACCACAGCACAGGGCCATCAGGACCAGGAGAAGGGGGAGCGTGCGTTTCATGTGAGCTTCGAAAATAGCCCGACCGGATCAGAGTTCGCCAAAATCTATGCCGATCGAGAAGTGGAACTGGCTGCGGGCCATACCCGGACGGCCCGGGACATCATCCAAGCGCCAGCCGTAATCAAGGCCCATGGGTCCGAACATGGGCAGGAACAAACGCAGTCCCATGCCCGCCGAACGGTACATTTTGAAGGGGTCGAACTCTGAAAGTCCGTCCCACGTGTTCCCCGCCTCGAAGAAGCCCAGCGTGTATATGGTGGCCTGCGGGTTCAGCGATACCGGGAAACGCAATTCCGTGGTGTACTTGCCGATCATGAAATTACCTGTTTGCGGCGACAACGAGAAGTCGTCGTAACCGCGCAGGCTCACGATCTCGCGGCCGTCCAGCACAAATCCTGTGATCGGCACACCGCCCAAGTAGAACCGATCGAAGGAGGGGTCGCCAGTGGATGAATTGTACGCGCTAAGGAAACCATAGCCCGCGCGTGTCATTAATACCAGATTATGGCCGCTCTTGCTGTTGGTGAGCTTGTTGTACCACGTGGTGGTGAACTTCATCTTGTAGAACTCCGCCCATTGCGACAGGGCATTGCCCGTGGAGAGGTTTTCCCGGTAGGTCTCGGGCTGGAAGGCGGACCAGGGTGGAGTGGCCTTCAGGGTGTAGGTGATATCTGAACCCGAGCGTGCGAAGAACGGTTGGTCCACCGAGTTGCGCGACAATTGGAACGTGTAAGAGAGCACATTGCTCTGGCCCGTGCTGAAGTCGAAGAAGACCTGACCTTGCGATCCCGTGAAATTCTGCAGGTTGTAGTTCTGGAAACCCAAGGTGTTGCGCATGATGAAGTAATCATCAGGCCACTTGATCCGTTTGCCCAGGCCCACGGTAACACCGTAGATCAGCAAGGCACTGCGCAACGGGTTCGCGATCTGGCCATCGGCGGTCTGGATGTACTTCGATGCGCCGTTGGTCTGTACCGAGTGGTAGGCCGATACGCTGAGTGAGTTGGCTTTACGCCCGCCCAGCCAGGGTTCCACGAAGCTGACACTGTAGCTCTGGAAGAACCTGCCGTTGGTCTGTGCGCGCAGGTTCAGCGTCTGGCCATCACCCGAAGGTAGAGGCTGCCAGGCCTTGGCATCGAAGAACTTCCGCATGGAGAAGTTGGTGAACGAGAGGCCCAGGGATAGCACCAATCGGCCTGCGCCCCAACCGCCGCTCAGCTCCAGGCGATCGCTGGGTTTCTCCTCCACGGTGTACTCAAGGTCAACAGTTCCCGTGCGTGCATCCTGTATCGGGTTCACGCCCAGCGATTCGGGGTTGAAGTAGCCCAACTGTGACAATTCACGCTGCGTGCGCATGATGTCGCTACGGTTGAAAAGCTGGCCCGGTTTGGTGCGGATCTCGCGGCGCACCACATGCTCGTTGGTCTTGGTGTTGCCCTTGATGATGATGTTACGGATCCGGTATTGCTTTCCCTCGCGGATGCGGATGTCCAGATCGATGCTGTCACCATCCACGAACATCTCCACTGGATCGGGGTAGAAGGCGAGGTAGCCATCATCCATATACAGCGAACTGATGTCCCGGCCGCTCGGGTTCATGTACAGTCGGCTCTCCAGTGTTTTCTTGCTGTAGATGTCGCCCTTCTTGATGTTCAGGATCTCGTGGAGCTCCTTGTCGGTGTGTTTGGTGTTGCCGGTGAAAGTGACGTTCCTGAAGTGGAACCGTCCACCTTCTTCCACGGTCACCCGCACATGCAAGCGGTCCTCACCAACGTACCATGTGGTGTCGTTGATTATGGTCGCATTACGAAAGCCGTCGTTGTTGTATGTGTCGATCACCTTGGCCTTGTCCGCCTTGTACTCCGAGGGTAGGAATTTGCTGCTGCCGAAGAAGTTCCACCACTTGCGTGAGCGGGTCTTCTTCATGGCCCTGCGCAGCTTGTCGTCGCTCAACTCGCTGTTGCCCACGAATTCCACTTCCTGGATCTTCACCTTGGGTCCCTTCAGTACATCAAGGTCCAGTAATACGCTATTGGGTGGTGCGCTGCGTGCTGTATCGGGCCGTTCGGTGATCCGGAGGTCCGCTTTCAGGTAGCCCTTGTCCCGGTAATACTTGCTAATGGCAGTGCGGGTGTTGGCCAAAAGCGATTCGTTCACCTGTTGTCCGCGCACCAATTGGATCTCTTCACGCAGCTTGTCGCTCTCGTTCCGGCTCACGTTGTTCAATCGATAACGCGAAAGACGTGGCTTTTCCACCACGATGATGTGCAGGAAGATGGTGCGCCCCCGGACCTCGGCCGCTTCAATGCGGATATCGCTGAACAATTTCTGGTCCCATAGGTTACGCAATGCACGCGTCATGCGTTCACCAGGCACGGTCACCTTATCACCCACCTGCAGGCCGCTGAACAGTTTTACGGCGTTAGGGTCTGTTACAAGGGTGCCGCTCACAGTGATCCCACCGATCTCGTACTCCTGCGGGAAGTTGTGGTCCATCACCGGGCCTTGCTCGAACTGGCCAAAGGCCGGAACGAACTGGAGCAACAGGACCAGGAGCGGAAGGAGACGCATCATGTTCACGAGGGGGTGACCTGTTCGCTGATCAGGCCGAACCGGCGCTCGCGGTTCTGGTAATCGAGCACGGCTTGAAAAAGGTGTCCCTTGCGGAAGTCGGGCCAGAGCGTGGGGGTGAACCACAGTTCGGCGTAGGCGATCTGCCACAGGAGGAAGTTGCTGATGCGTTGCTCGCCGCTGGTGCGGATCAATAGCTCGGGGTCGGGCATGCCGTGGGTGGCAAGCTGCGCCTCGAACGCTTGTTCGTTGATGTCCTGTGGGTCCAATCGACCGTCCTTGACGGCCTGCCCGATGCGCTGTGCGGCCTGCACCAGTTCCCAGCGGGCACTGTAGCTTAGGGCCAGGGTCAGGGTGATGCGGTCGTTCCCTGCCGTGCGGGCAATGGCATCGTTCAAGGTCTCGCGGCAACTGGCGGGCAGGCTGTCCAGATCTCCAATGGCACGCAGGCGCACGGCGTTCTGATGCAGTTCATCCAGTTCGTTCACCACCGTGCGGACCAACAGGTCCATCAGGGCGTTCACTTCGGGCTGGGGCCGGTTCCAGTTCTCGGTGCTGAAAGCATACAGCGTGAGGTAGCGCACGCCGATCTCCGAAGCTCCGGTAAGTGCTTCGCGCACGCCGCGCACACCGTTCATGTGCCCCACGATACGCTCCTCGCCATGCTGCTTGGCCCACCTGCCGTTGCCGTCCATGATGATGGCCACGTGCTGGGGCACCCGGCCCGCATCAATGCGTCCGCGCAATTCTTCCGTCCGTGCTGTCTCTTGGTCCAAAGGATCGCAAAGTTGCCAAAAACCACCGTCAGCGCTTGCGGCGCATCCAGTTGTATTGTTCCTCGCAGTCGGAGAAACGGCTGATGACGTAGGTGATGGTGAAGCCCGTGTAGTTGTACCAGTCGCGGGTGTTGCTGTCTCCGCGGGCACGGTCGGTGTTGGTAAGGCCAGGAATATCGTCAATGCCGGATGGATCGGCCAGAAGGGCGGCCAACGGTCCGTTCTCGAAGGCGAGCAGGTCGTTGTCCACGTAAGTCCCGCTCACATCATCAATGTAATCAGTGCCCGTGCGGCGCATACCCCATTCCAATTGCACATCCACCTTGCCCAGGTTGAATTTGAGCCCGGCCCCGAAAGGAACGGCAATTTGGTCCACTTTGTAGGTTTCGCTTCCAGGGCGGGCCGTGGTGCCCTGCCCTTCAGTGCCTAGGGGCTGTAGCTCGTACCAGGTGTCGTCCAGCTGGGCTTGAGGATTGGCCCTGAAGTAGCACAGCCCACCGAACACGAAGGGGGTCCATTTACGGCTGTCCTTGTCCTTGGACCGGTACTTGAAGAAGTTCACCTCGAAGAGCAGCGATGCTTCGAACAAGCGCGAACGAAAGTGCAGGTCGCGGATCAGTTGCAGGGTGTCCTTCGAATCGCTGTCGTAGGCCTGCAGGGTGCCATAGAGCCCTTGCAGTCGTAGCGCCCAGCGGTCGGTTATGTTATGCCTGAAGATGATACCGCCGGCCAATTTGGTGTCCCGGGGGAAGTGGCGGGTGGGGTTGAGGTCACCGAGGTAGTAGGTGCCACCGATCGTGAGCCCCAGCTCGTTCACTTGCGCATTGAGGCTTCCACCAAGGGCGAAACCGAGCAATGCGATCAGGAGGGAGCGGTTCATCGGGTGCACAACGCGCCGGGAACGGGCATGGTATGCCCCCGGCTTGCGGGGCCGAAAATACGCTTTGAGGGTGGTTCGGTCAGTGTCCGGCCGAGCCGCTCCGTAGGTCCAATCCCCAGTTGAGCTTGGTCCGCAGTGTATCCAGGAAGTCATGGCCGTCCAACAAGGCCAATTTCGCCGTGAACGGGGCCCTGCGGATGGTCACGGTGCTGTGCCCTTCGATGCTGATGTTGCGCGAGTCGAGGTTCAGCAGGCATTTGTCCCGCCGGGCCTCCAGTTCCAACCGAATGGTGTAGTGGTCCGGCACCACGAAGGGGCGCACGTTGAGGTTGTGCGGCGAAATGGGGTTGATCACCAAGGCGTCGCTCGTTGGGTAGAGCACCGGTCCCCCGCAGCTGAGCGAATAGGCGGTGGACCCCGTTGGGGTGGCAATGATCAGGCCATCGGCCCAGTAGGTGTTCAGGTAATCGTTGCCGAGGTGCACGCGTACCGCGATCATGGACGAACTGTCCCGCTTGTGCACGCTTACCTCGTTCAGTGCGAAGTTGTGGACGCCCAGCTGGTCGGCATGGTCGGTCACTTCCAGTAGGGATCGGTCCTGCAGTGCGTAGCGGCGCGCGCTTACGGCCGTCAAGGCCTGTTCCAGTTCCTCCAGGCGCACGTTGGAAAGGAAGCCCAATCTGCCCAGGTTGATGCCCAGCACTGGGACCTGCAGCCTGCCAACCAGTGCCACGGCGTCCAGCAGGGTGCCGTCTCCGCCCAGACCGATGACGAGGTCAAGGTCATCAGCTGCTGACAATGCCTCGCCCAGCACGGGGTGCGGGCAGCTTTCGCCTTGTTCCTGAAGCCATTTGGCCAATTCAGGGGTCAGGCAGGGCACCAAGCTGTGGTTGAGCATGCGCCCGAGCACCTGCACCACCGTTGGGGTAAGGGCCGGGTCCATGGAACGCCCGTGTACGCCGATGCGCATGGGTTCAGAAGGGTTGTGTGAAATGTAGGAAGAAACCGCTCTCGCCAAGTGCGTTCAGCGTGAACTCGCCGCGGATCACCTGGTCGTAGCTGCTCACCACGTCCAGGCCAATGCCGTACCCGCTCATCCATTGCCCGGCCAGGAAGTTCTGTTGTGCATAGCGGGTGTCCCAAACGCGACCCACATCGGTGAAGGCGTTGAGGTAAACGGCGAAGTACAGGGTGCGGAAGGCCTCCATGGGCATCGCCTCCATGCGCCGGGTGGTGGGGCGCACCAGTTGATAGATGAAGTTGGCCTTGCCCAGGGCGTAGTGCTCTCCGTCCACCACGTAGTACTCATAACCCCGCACCAGGTCGGAATAGCCCAGGCCCTGTTGCACGTAGTAGGGTGGTGTGCCATCGGTGTATTTGCCGCGCAACGAGAGGCCGAGGGTGATGCGTTCAGCAGGCTGCCACCACCGCTTCACGCTGGCATAGGCCGTGGTGATGTCGGGGGCTGCCTCGTCAAGGAGGCCTAGGCCAAAGCGGTCCACCCGCAGTTCGGCGTAGTGGCCCTTGCGGGGATAGATGCGCACATCGCGTCGGTCCCAAGTAATGCCGTAGCCAAGGGTCAGGAAGCGGGTATTGGTGGCGCTGCCATCGAAGTAGTCCAAGGCCGTGTTCACCACGGTGTCCGTTACATGGGCCTGCACATAGCCGAGCCTGCCGAAGTGCCGCACATCATGCTTGCGCCGCAGGCTCACCTCCAGGTCCGCCTTCCACTCGGTGCGGTTGGGCCCGTCCGGTCGCGATAGCAGAATGCGTTCGTTGCCCAACGTGCCTGCCGTGATCTCCGCCTGCTGCAGGTAGCCACCGCCAATGCTGAGTCCCCAGCGTTGCTGCTTGTCCAGGTTGGGCACCTTGTAACGCAGCGCGAATTGCTGGGTGTACCCGAACTGTGCCTTCACGTAGACCGTTTCATTCCGACCGCGGAAGTTATAGCGGTACAGGTAGGCGCCGTAGTTCACCCGGCTGAGGTCCTTGGTGCGCCACCATGTGTTGAAGTTGGGGTCGGCCAGGTCGAAGATCAACGCGGGCCACAGGTACCACCGCTCGTTCACGGTGACCTGAACCACCACGGTGCGCATATCAATGAATAATGGCGCTACCGATACCGTGTTGAAGAGACCGGTGTTCACCAAGTTCTGCCGGCTCCGTTCCAAGCGCTCATAGAATAGCGAGGCCGGCATGCTGTCGCCCTCGTGCATCAGCAGTTCGCGCAGGATGATCCGTTCCTTGGTGACCCTGTTGCCCGTGATCTCGATACCGGTGATGCGCAGGTAGGGGTCTGGCACAGCGACCTGGCCTTGGGCATTAGCACATAGCAACCAGCCGATCAACAAGGCAGTGCAGCGCCATGGCGGTCGCAAGGCCACGGGCATGCTCATTCCTGCGCTATAGGTTGATGAACCGCATCAACTCCTCGTAACGGCCACGGAGGTCGTCGTGGAAGCGCGATCCCTGGTAGGTGGTCTTCACCTGGATCTCGTAACGCTCGAAGGTCTGCAGGATGTCACTGATATCCTCCCGGTTGATCTTCAGGGTGATCTCCATGTGAGTGGAACCGGGCAGGGTGTGGCCGTAAACGCTCAGCACTTTGGCATCGTTGCCCTCCACGATCCTTGCGATCTGTTGCAGGCTGTAATCCACTTGGTTCATCTCCAGCACCACGATGCTTCCCGGGTCGCTGATGTTCGTTACCTGGGCCAGGCGCCGCAGGGCCTCGTGTTCGGTAATGGCGCCGAGGTATTCGCCCATATCGCTTACCACGGGCACCACGGTGAGGCCCCGCTCGCTGAAGAGCTTCATCACTTCGTAGATGTGCTGGCCGCCCTTGGCGAAGGGCACCTCCACCTGGTCCATCACGGCGCCAATGGCAGCGCGCGGATCATTGCGGTCCACCAGGTCGCTGTCCTTCACCATGCCCACCAGGCGCCTGCCATCCACCACGGGCAGGTGCCCCACCTTGAATTCCTCCATCCAGTCCAAGGCACGCGAAACGTCGTCCTGTGGGCGCAGGGGCGGAATGTCCGGGGTGATCAGGTCGATGGCATGCATGGTCTCTTCGCCTCGTGGGCGCTGGTGTTGGGTCCTACTTTTGTGGCCCCGCAACCCGTGGGCCAAGGTAACGCATCACCCGTGACACGACTTAGCGTCAACATCAACAAGCTGGCCACCTTGCGGAACGCACGCGGGGGTAACAATCCCGATGTGGTGAGAACGGCCTTGGACATTGAACGGTTCGGTGCCCAGGGTATTACGGTACACCCCCGGCCTGATGAACGGCACATCCGCAGGAGCGATGTGCGTGCCTTGCGCCCGCTGCTCACCACCGAGTTCAACATCGAGGGCTATCCATCGGACGACTTCATGGCACTCGTACTGGATGTACGGCCGCACCAGGTCACCCTTGTGCCAGACCCGCCCGATGTGCTTACGAGCAATTCCGGGTGGGATGCGCTGGGGCAGAAGGCCCTGTTGAAGGAAGTGGTGGGGCGCTTGAAGGCTGAGGGCATCCGCACTTCGATCTTCATGGGCACCGATGTGGAGCAAGTGTCCCACGCGGCGGAGACGGGGACCGACCGTATCGAGCTTTACACCGAACCATACGCGGCCGGGTATCACGCCAACAGGGAAGCCGCCGTGGAGCCTTTCGTGCGTGCGGCCGAACGCGCGCTGCGGGTGGGATTGGGGCTGAATGCCGGGCATGATCTTGACCTGCATAACCTCGGGTTCTTCCAACGCCATGTGCAGGGCCTGCTCGAGGTCTCCATCGGCCACGCACTGATCTGCGATGCGCTCACTTATGGACTGGAGAACACCGTTCAACTCTACCTCCGGGAGCTCCGATGACCGTTGATCTTCATTACCGCCGTCTTGGGCCGGTGGGGGCTACACCCATAGTTGTGCTGCACGGCCTTTTCGGCACGTCGGACAACTGGGGAAGCATAGGTCGCGAACTGGCCGAGCCATCTGAAGCTGGTCAACCGGCCTTCGATGTGATCCTTGTGGACCTCCGTGATCACGGACGTTCGCCGCACACCGAGGCAACATCGTACGACCTGATGGCGGCTGATGTGCATGCCCTCACGGAACGATCGGGCCTCCGGGACATCATTCTGGTAGGGCATAGCATGGGCGGCAAGGCGGCCATGGTCTTCGCACAACAATGGCCGCAGTTGGTGAAGCACCTCGTGGTCATTGATATCAGCCCGAAGGAGCATGCCAACAATCACGGCCATATCATTGATGCTCTGCTTACCGCCGACCTGTCGAAAGGCCGCACGCGCAAGGAAGTGGAGGCGCACATCTCGGCGCAGGTGAAGGAGCCGGGCGTAGTGCAGTTCCTGATGAAGAACCTGTATTGGCGCACCGAGGATGAACTGGCCTGGCGTGTGAACGCGCCCCTGCTGGCACGCGACCTCGATGCGATCCTGGCGTCCATCGGGCCGGAGACCGTACGCGTACCCACGCTGTTCATCCGCGGCGGGCAAAGCGACTACATCCTGCGTGAGGACATCCCGGCCATTAAGGAGCAGTTCCCAAATGCTCGGGTGGAAACAGTGCCCTACGCCGGACATTGGGTGCATGCCCAGGCGCCCGATGAAGTGATCGGCATGATACGTGCCGTCGCCCAATGAACATGAGGTTCCGCCTGCTGGTCATCGGAATGCTGCTTTTTGCCTGCAAGGCATGGGCCCAGGAGGACTCTACATGGGTGACCTACTCGGCCGGCATGGACCTTCGCGACGGTGTCTATGCGAGCATGCAGGACTTCCGTTCAAACAGGCCGGCGGTACCCATTGAAGCCTTGCAGGACCAAGAGGGCCGCCCAGTGGTCGATATCCGCACTTCGCTGGGCAGGCTCACGTTCAAGCCCGATACCGGCGCGCGACTGACCATCGATCCCAAGCGCATATGGGGTTTCTGCCAGAACGATGTGGTTTATGTGCGGGCCGGCGATGGGTTCTACCGCATCGGGCTTATGGGCAGCCTGTCCCATTTGGTCTACGAGCAGAGTTACCGCGATTGGGACCCCTACATGTACGGCTACGGCACTACCATGCGGACCATGCTCCAACAGCAGCTCATTGATGTGTCCGCAGGTACCATGCAGCCCTTTGATGCTGTTGGCATGGAAAAGGCCCTGGCCAGCGATCCGGTGCTTTTGGAGGAGTTCATGTCCTTCTCCAAGAAACAGCGAAACAGCCCCGAGCTGCTCTTCCGTTTCCTGCGTTCATACAACCAGCTCCACCCCTTGCGTTTCCCTCGGTGAATGCGGGATGAGCGGGCCAAGAATGCGAACGTCCATAACTCATGCACCACATTGAACGGCTAATTTGGCCCACGATGCATAGCACATTCATTCCCCGCCTACCAGGTCTGTTCCTCGGTCTACTTGCACTACCCGCATTGGGCCATGCCCAAGTGAAGCAGGAAATGGTGCCTGCGTTGGTCGGTTTTTATAACGTGGAGAACCTTTACGACACGCTCGATGCGCCCGGCGTGGATGATGCCGAGTTCCTGCCTGGATCAGCGAAACAGTGGGGAACCGAGCGCTATGTGAGCAAGTTGGACCGGCTTGCAGGGGTTATTGCGTCCATGGGGAAGGACCTGCATCCGCAAGGGCTGGCCATACTGGGCCTGGCCGAGGTGGAGAACCGCACCGTGGTGGAGGACCTGGCCAAACGCAAGGCCTTGAAAGACCGCGGCTACAAGGTGGTGCATGTCGACGGCCCGGACCGAAGGGGGGTCGATGTGGCCTTGATGTACAACCCGGCCATGTACAAGGTGTACGCGCACAAGAGCTATCGTCTGCACATGCCCGATACGGCCTTTCGTACGCGCGATCAATTGCTCGTGAGCGGTGTGCTGGACGGAGATACCACCCATGTGATCGTGGCCCACTGGCCTTCACGCCGAGGTGGCGAGAAGCGCTCGGAGCCCAACCGTAAGGCGGCTGCTGAGCTGGGGCGCCATATCGTTGATTCATTGCTCGCGCGGAACCCGGCCCACAGGGTGCTCTACATGGGCGATCTGAATGACGACCCAAAGAACGTAAGCCTGACCCGCTACTTGAACGCAACCGGGGACAAGGCGAAGGTCCTAGGGCCTGTGATGTTCAATCCCATGGCGGACCCTTATCGCAAGGGCGTAGGTACTCTGGCCTGGCGCGATTCATGGAACCTGTTCGATCAGATCGTGATCAACCCTGCACTGCTTTCCGGTGAGGGTGGCCGCTATCGATTCTATGGCGTTCGCATCTTCAACGAACCCTACTTACGGCAGGACGAAGGCAATTTCGCCGGATACCCGTTCCGCACGTTCGTTGGCGATACCTACCAGGTCGGTTACAGCGACCACTTCCCGGTGTTCCTGATACTGGTCCGGGACGCGGACAAATAGCGTTGATCGCAGCCAAGAGAAAGCCCCGCTCCGAGCTTCGGAGCGGGGCTTTCCCAGTGGTATGGTAGATCAGTGCTGCACCATCACGCGCACATGCTCAGCACCATCGCCGGTGATGAGGCTGAGCGTATAAAGCCCTTCAGCTGTGGCGGACAGGTCCACGATGGCGCGGTCGCCGGTAACGAGCTCGCTACGTACCAAGCGACCATTGGCGTCGAGCATGCGCAGTTCGGCGCGTGTTACTGAACGCTGAAGCTCTATGGTGAACAGGTCCGTGGCCGGGTTGGGGTAACTGCGTAACACCGCACTGTTCAGGTCTGCCACGCTGTTGTACAGTTCCACATCAGCAGCAAAGCGGGGCAGCAGGCGCCATTCGTTGAAGGCGTACTGCACAATACCCGTGATGCTGTAGGTGGTGCCGACCACGAAGGGGTGGGCATAGATCACGTCATCCACGAGCAGTGCTCCACCACCATCGTTCACGGTGAACTGGCCGAAGGAGCCTTGGGCCGTGCAGGTGGCAGGGGCCACCACGGCGAGCACGCTTTCGTACGGCTCGGTGTTCCCTGCAGCAGTGCTGATGGGTGTGGCAGGCAAGGAATTGCCACTGCTGACCACGTTCAGGCTCGACAGCCCTGTGAGCTGTGTCTGTCCATTGAACTCGGCCACGGTGCCGGTCAGGGTGATGGCATCGCCAATGGCCAGGGTACCGGGAGCGTTGAACACATAGATCCCCGTCCAAGGTCCGGTGCCATCCTGAATGAAGAAGCCGCTGGTGCCATTCAGTGCGGAAACGGTGCCTTGGGTGGCCACCAAAGTGCCTACCAAGGGTGAAGCTCCATCAGGGGCGGTGCTCTCCTGGATCTCTGAGATGGTTGCGGCCGTCGGTGGAACGACCGTGCCGGTCGCAATTGTCACCCTGTCGATCTCGATACCGGTCGCGGCCGTGTTGTTCACCGAAAGAATGAACTCAGCAAGGGCGCTGGAGTTCGTGATCGATACGGTCTGGGTGTGCGATTCCCACGTCGTGGTGTTCACCGTTACATAGGGGTTGTATGGTGAATATCCCGACCCGGTGGTGCGCTCATCGAACACGCCCGTGCGGATGTCGCCCTGACCACGCACCCAGAAAGTGATGTCATATGCTTCGCCGTTGGTCACCGTAACGGCCGTGGTGCTGAAACGCTTGTGCGAAGTGCTGGCGTTAATGAGGCGCACGCCAATGGTGTCGTTGGCCTCAACCACGGGCTCCACACCGGTGGCCGCAAGGTTGGTCTTGGAGCCGAACCAGCCATCGGGAATGGCGCCGGTCCAATCGGAGAATTCGCTGTCGATGTTGACCTGTGCGCCCGAGGTGAGGGCACCCAGCATCATCACCGCTGCCAGGGTAATGTGTTTCATGGTCGTTGGGGGTTAGTGCGTTCTGTTCTTGCTTATTGGATCACCACATCATCGATGCGGTAGTTCGTCGTTTGGCTGTTGGGGCCGGAACCGGTGTAGCGGAACGCCACCACAAAGCTGCCCGTGTATCCATCGGGCAGGAAACCGTCCAAGGGGATCTGTCCTGAGGGGATCCAGGTGTTGAATGCGTGTGTGGGTGAGTTCGCGAAGGTGGCCCCGGTGATCTCGTTCCAGTTCGCTGTTGGTGCATTGGTGCCGTTGAAGTTCGTGCTCACGAAGGCCTTGAACGGGACCTGACCATCCACCCAGAACGCATATTGGGTGCGCATCGAAAGGCTCATTCCGGGGGTGAACTGCAGGTTCGGGCTGATCAACCAGGCCACATCAGAGGAGTTTGAGCTTTGGAACGCTGTCGCTTGGGCACATATCTGGCCTGCATCGCTGTATCCACGCCACACCCTGGAGCCGGCGGTGGCCACATTGAACCAGCACTCCAGTGAAAGGTCCACGTTGGAGGTTCCTGTGGCAAAATCCTGTGAAACGCTCGCGACCGGGTCGCACGGCTCGGGGATCGGGTCGCAACGCACTCCGGTCAATTGTACCTCGCTGATGTCGCGGATGAACAATTGCATGTCGTTGTTGAACTGGCCCACCACGGCGACAAAGCTGCCGTTACCGGTGGGCAGGGATTGCCCGGCGAAGTTGGCGAAGCCACTGGTGCGCACGATCACATTGTTCTGGCAGTCGGAAAGTGTCCTGTTCACCGTTGTTTGGTTCACCGCATCGGCGTACGTGCTGCCCAGCTCCGATTGGATGAATTCCACGTTCTCCAAACGAATGAGCTTTGCTTGCATCGATGGTGTGATCTGCGAGATCGTCACGAGTTCAGGCTCCTTGTCGATCAGCGTGGCCTGCTTCACCACGTTATTGTCCACGTTCACGCTGTCCAACTGCAACAGGCCTTGGTACATGCTCAGGGTCGTACCCGGCAGATAAATGCGGATGCTGTCACCTTGGTAAAGCCCTCCCGGGTTCACCAAGCGCATTACGATCGCGCCAGTGTGGTCCTGCACGAACACGTTCTTGTACAGGTTGCCGCTTTGTTCATCAGCGGTCACCACAGCGTAAACCGAGCTGTCGCCTCGGAATTTGATGGGGTTGCCTGTGAACAGGCCGCGCAGTTCGGCCACTGTCAGCACTGAGCCGGTTGGCAGCGAGCGCACGGGGGGAGCGTCGAATTCCTTTTTACAGGCGACCGCCAGCACCACCAGGCTTGCGATCAGAACAGAGAGACGGAAATTCATCAGGAAGGGGTGACGTTGGGTCATGGGATCAGAAGCTGAAGGTCAGCATCGCGAAATAGTTGCGGCCGAAGAGGTAACTGTATTTGGGCGGGAACCGGTTGGTGTCCGTGCGGTCGTAGCGGGCCTGTTCAAAGCCACCCACACGCAGGTCCTGGTTGTTCAGGATGTTGCTGATCGTGGCGTTCAGCGCAATGCGGTATTGGCGCTTGATCATCCACGACTTTCCGAGGAAAAGGTCCACGGTCATCCCCGGATCCACCTTGGTCTGGTCCAGCAACATGGCCACTTGTGGATCACTTTCCGCATAGGTGCCAATGGCCTCTGCAGTTCGGCGGTCCGGGTTGGGGTCCAGGTACATGTCATCGAAGTAGTTCGCGTTCACGCCGGCGAACCAGAACTTGGGCGAGTTGTAACGGAGGCCCAGCGATGCCGCGGTCTGTGGCATTCCGCCCACACGGAAATTCTCCCAATACACGGTGCGGTCCTCATCGAACACTTCGGGGCTGTTATCCCGGGTGATGGTGGCCTGGGGCCTTGAGGCGTAGCGGAAGTCGCCCGTGCCAAGCACGGCCGTTGCTGACCAGGTGCTCGTGAGGCTGGCTTCAACACCGATCTCAACTCCTTGGTGGACCTGGTCAACACCGGTCATCGAGTAGTTCACCAAGGTGCGGTACTCATCGTGGTAAAAGCTGCGCGACCAGATCTGGTCCATCATCTTCGTGTAATACAGCGTCGCACGGCCCTTCACTCTAGGCGAGCGGATGATGTAGTTAATATCCCCGGAATAGATGGACTCATTGGTGAGGCCATCCACCACTTGCCCGCGAGTACGGGGAGAGATGAACGCCGTGCGCGGGATGGGTGGGCGGGTCATCCAAGCAGCATTCACGCTGATGAAATGACGGCCGCTCAATTTGCCGACCACGCCACCTTTCAATCCGTAAGAGAAGAAATTTTGGGTCTCCGACTTTCCCTGACTTTCCTCGGGGAAACGACCGTTCCGCAAACGGCTATCACGCCAGAAGGCCGTGTAGGTCACTTCACCGCCACCATAAACCTCCACGTGCGCCCATTTCTTCTCATACTGCGCAAAGGCATTATAGAACCGCGTCTGGATGTCGTAATCATAGCCGAACGTGTCGCCCTTACGCACTACTTTATTTGGCTGGTCCAGGTCGTTCTGTGAGACCAGTGTATCGTTGAAGTCGCGGTCGGCGAACTGGTCCACATCCAACCAGAAATCTCCGCCCAACAAGTCGTCGACCACTTTGAAGTAGTGGGTCTTCTGTCGGTGGATGCTGCCGCCAACGGTCAGGTGCGCATCGTTCTCGAGTGTCTTGTCATATACTGAGTTGATGCCGATGCGAGTGGGATCAGCACGCACTTCCTCCAGCACGTATTTGCTGCGATTGCCGGTGATGTTATTTCCAGCGATGCCGTTGGCGTTCTCTACAGTGTACAGGTTCTTGCCGTTAGCGAAATACAATTGGTCCCAGTTGATCTGCCGGGTGTTCACATCGGTACGCCAGGCCTCGGCAAGAATGGCAGCCTGTTCAGGGTCGTTCTGACCGTTCACCGAGAGTGATGGCGTATAATAGCTCGGCAGGTAGCGGTAGTAATCGGGGCGTGGGTCTTGGGCATCGAACCACTGTAGCCCTGAAAGTCCGTCCCTTCCAAAGGTGTAATACAATGAGGTGTTCCAATTGGTCTTCTCATCAGGTGTGTACCGGTGCGAGGCGATGAACATCGGTTTATGATCGAAGCTCATGCGTGCATTGCGCTTCACGCCATCCTGATAACCCCAGTTCGGATTATAGTAGTTGGTGCCTGCCAGATCATAGGCTTCCTGTACAGCAACCCCTTGCCGCCCTTGTAGCATGGGAGCGCCGAATCCCGAGAAGCTGATGCTGTGCCGGTCATTGAACTTTTTTTCAGCGGCCAGGAAGTAGGCATATGCATCGAAACTGGTGCCTTCAGCGTAGCCTTCCTGGGCCCATCGGCGGGAGGCCGAGAAACTGAATGCCCATCCGTCCTTTCGCATACCCGTGGATGCGGTGACCATCAGTCGGTTTCGGTAAGCGCGGTCGGCGGATGCGTAGGAGACACGAACACCTTTTCGCACGTTGCTGGCCCGGACATTCAGGTCGGTGTAGCCACCCAGACCTCCGAAGTTGTATCGCGAAGGTGACACACCGGTCCGTACCTCCATGTATCGGGTCACGTCGTTCAGGCCGGCCCATTGGCTCCAGGTCGCCCACCCCGACTCCATATCATTGACAAAGATGCCATTGATGCTTACCAGCATGTTCCGCGAGTCGTACCCGCGAACGCGATATCTGGCCGTGCCAAAGTTGAAACCAGCGGTAGCTGTGTAAACGTCACGGGATGATTGAAGGATCCCGGAGATGTCCTGGGCACCAAGTTCAGAATCAAGGTCGTCAGCCGTGACCGTGATCACCGGGACCCGGGGCACGTTGTTCTGAGTGGTGTCTGGTGCGGTCACCAATGTGGTATCGGTCTGTGCAACAGCGTTCAGTGAAACGAAAGTGCACAGGGCCAATGCGGGCAAGCACGACAGGCCGAAGCGTCGGGTTGTGATCATGGATGCTTCCAAGGGAAGGGTCGGGGGATGCGCTGAGGGCGGGTTCCAAATGGTCCTTTCGACATTCGGCCTTCGTATGGATCTTGCGCCGAGCCGTATCCGGCAAGCATCAAGACATCGGGGCAGGCGTTCCGTGTAGGGCCGCCAAAATTAAGTGAGGAAGCCGAACTTGGGACGTTGCCTGAATGTTGCCATTTCATGTCCGTTGGGTCATCGGGAATGAGCTTGGGTTTCCGATCCCAGGCAACGTCAGTAAGTTGGCTGATCGTCAAGGGGATAGGGCAAGTCTTACCTTTGCATGCTTTACCCTCTAGGGGAGATGCGTCCAGTGCGCCCATCATGATGCGTCGACATCTACTTTCTCTTGTGCTCCTGCTCGGGTCCTTGTTGCTTAACACGGAAAGGGTCAGGGCTGCGCATTATTCGGGAGGAAGCATCACGTACGAGTGTTTGGGAGGCAACATGTACCAGATCACCTTGGACGTGTTCTTGGATTGTTCTGGTGTGGCCATCACTTCTCAATCCCTCAATTTCACCAATAGTTGTGGAGTAGCCTTCACCTTGAACAACATTCCGCAGATCTCTAGCGAGGAAGTGTCCCAGCTATGTCCGGCGAACATTGCGAACAGCACCTGCAATGGTGGAGCCTTACCCGGCTTCATCCATTACCAGTTCCAGACCACGCTGTTCCTGTCACCTTGTAATTTCTGGACCATCGCATGGGATATCTGTTGCCGGAATGACCTGCAGAACGTCGAGGACACCCCGGGGATCTACCTGGCCGCAACATTGAACAACGCGGGTGGACTTTGTGATCAAAGTCCGGATTTCGCCGAGAATACGGTCCCGTTCTTCTGCGTCAACCAACCGGTCACCTACAACTTGGGTGTTTCCGATGCAGATGGTAATACCATGGTGTTCTCATTCGTCAGTGGTCAAACGGTATCCCCTCTTCTGGGGCCGTTGAACTACTCACCAGGTTACAGCGGCACCGAGCCCATTCCAGGGATAGAGATCGACCCGGCCTCTGGCCAGATCACGTTCACTCCTACGGTCACGGGCAACTATGCCATTGTGGTCCAAGTGGCCACTTACAATGCCAGTGGTGTGCTTATCGGAACAGTGTTGAGGGATATCATGATCGTGGTGCAGAACTGCTTTGATCCGCCGCCGACAACGCCAGGACTGAGCAATGCGAACGGTGGACTGATCACAGGATCCAGTACAATAGAGGTATGTGATGGTGTGCCGTTCTGCGTGGATATGGTCTTTTCAGATCCCGTTCCAGCAACGGTGATCAGTGTGGTATCTGACGTGGTTGCCCAGCTTCCGGGCTCCACGTTCACTGTGGTCGGAACGAATCCCGCAGTGGCTACCATTTGCTGGACCCCCGATCCGGCATTCTCACCAGCGAACATCCTTCTGACGGCAACGGACAATGCGTGTCCCATTTCAAATGTCGTTAACAGCTCAGCCTTTATTACCGTGGTACAGCCACCGCCAACGGTCCCGGATGCTGGAACCCCTGCTTCCGTATCAAGTTGCTCTGGTGGTGCACCTATCAACCTGTTCGCCCAGTTGGGTGGTACTCCGGACGCTGGTGGTGTCTGGACAGCTCCTGATGGTTCTTCGCACAGCGGCTTTTTCACACCGGGTGTGGATGCGTTCGGCGTTTATACCTATGTGGTAGGTAATGCTTGTGACAATGCATCGGCAACAGTGACCGTGTCATCGGCGGGTGGTCCAAATGCTGGAACGAACGGCGCGCTCACGGTGTGCAGCAATGGAGCATCGGTTCCGTTGATCGGGCAATTGGGTGGCACACCTGATGCAGGAGGAACGTGGAGCGGACCAAGCCCTGTGGTGGGAGGACTCTATGCTCCCGCCACAATGGCTCCGGGGATCTACACCTATACGGTGATCGGTGTGGCCCCTTGTGCGAACGTGACATCAACAGTGACCGTCACAGAGAATGCAGCCCCCGACGCTGGCACGAACGGCATATTGACCCTATGCAGTAATAGTGCAGCTGCATCTCTGTTCGCGCAACTTGGAGGGACGCCGCAGGCCGGCGGAACATGGAGCGGCCCCAGCGCGGTGGTGGGAGGTAATTATAACCCAGCCACTATGAACCCTGGTGTGTACACATACACATTGACAGGTGTGGCACCCTGCGCGAACACGACGGCCACTGTGACGGTGACCGAGAACCCTTCGACGAATGCTGGCACGAACGGCACGTTGACGGTATGCAGCAACGGTGCAGCAGTTTCGTTGTTCGCACAACTTGGCGGCACTCCGCAAGCCGGTGGTGCTTGGAGCGGCCCGAGCGCGGTAGTGGGAGGCAATTATAACGGAGCCACGATGAACCCTGGCGTGTATACCTACACAGTGACGGGTATCGCCCCTTGCACGAACGCAACAGCCACGGTGACGGTCACGGAGAACACTGCAACGAACGCGG
>CAZQFG010000003.1:0-42391 GCA_964592515.1 uncultured Chryseobacterium sp.
GCGGCGGTCTTGAAAACCGCTTTACCGCAAGGTAACGGGGGTTCGAATCCCTCCCTCTCCGCCAAGCGAAGCCTGGCCACGAAGTGGCCGGGCTTTTTCATGCGCAGACCAAGCCAAGCTTGCTTGAGCTTGGGCAGTGCATGAAAAAGACGCGAGCGAAGCGAGCAGGGCTTCCCTTGTAGCCTCCCCCTAAAGGGATGGACCGACCAAAGGGAGGTCGATCCCGTCCTAGGCAGACCAAGCCAAGCTTGCTTGAGCTTGGGCAGTGCATGAAAAAGACGCGAGCGAAGCGAGCAGGGCTTCCCTTGTAGCCTCCCCCTAAAGGGATGGACCGACCAAAGGGAGGTCGATCCCGTCCTAGGCAGACCAAGCCAAGCTTGCTTGAGCTTGGGCGGTGCATGAAAAAGCCGCGAAAGCGTCCCAAATACGCGGGACGATCAGCGTTTCCTTATGCCTCCCAGCATGACCACGGCGCAACTACCGCCCGATCATGGCCCTGGCGCACCGCTACGCCATCCCTCCTTGCACCGACCATCGGCCCCCATCACGCAGGGAACGGAAGGAAAGGCGCGTTGTACGACCGTAACTTTGTGTTGATGAGCAAAGCCATACGCATCTTCTCTGTCTTCGCCACAGCGCTCCTTTACCTATCCATCAACGCCCAAGTGGGTCTTGTGGTGGAGAACAAGGTGTACCAACGCCCGGGCATTGGTCCTTATGTGGACGTGAACATGGCCCTGCTGGGTGGCACAGCGGTGATGAAGCCCAACGAGCGCGGTTTCAACCAGGCCCGCGTGGAGGTGATCACCATTGTTGAACAGGAAGGCGCCATCAAGGCCTTTTCGAAAACACTGGTGCTCGGTCCGGAGCGCACGGACAGCCTGGCCATGGACATCATTCATCAGGAAGCCTTCGATCTGGCACCCGGGGCCTACACGCTGGCCATTGAACTGCGCGACCAGAACAGCACCGACACCACGGCCACCCGCTTCAATGCACCGCTGGCCATTGGCGATCTCTCGACCGGGCTCGAGATCTCGGAGATCCTGCTTGCTGAACGCATCGAACGCGCCACCAATGGCGAGCGGAGCAAATACGGCTATGCTCCAGTGCCGCTGCTTACCGATTACCTGCCGTCCAGCATCGGTTCGCTGGAGTTCTATGCGGAGGTGTACAACAGCGACCGCTACTTCGGCGCGGACAGCGCCTACCTGCTTACCTACCAGTTGGAGAGTTACGAGAAGCGCACGGTGGTGGGCGCCTTCAAGCGCAACATCCGCAGCAAGGGCCGTCCCGTGGAACCGGTGATCGCCGCGTTCGACATCGGTTCGCTGCCCTCGGGCAACTACGTGATCGCCATTGAAGTGCGTGACCGCAAGGGCATACTGCTGGCTCGTCGCGAGCAGATGGTGCAACGCAACAACCCGGTATCCTTTGCCTACGATATGCAGGCCATGCAGAAGATGGACCTGAGCCACACCTTCGCCGGGGCTTTCAACGACCGCGATTCGCTGGCGCAGCACATCCACAGCATGCGACCCATTGCCGATCCGCTGGAGCGCAAGATCATCGACGACCGCTGGAAGGACCGCGACATGGACCAGATGCGTCGCTTCTTCTACAGTTTCTGGGCCAACCGCAGTGACGACCCCGAAAAGGCCTGGCTGGAATACCGCGAACAGGTGATCAAGGTGAACAAGCTCTTCGGTTGCAGGAACAAGAAGGGATACGAGACCGACCGTGGTTACATCTACCTCAAATACGGAGCGCCAAACACCATGATGGACAGATTCAACGAGACGGGCACGCTGCCCTACTCCATCTGGCATTACTACCGCGTGGGGCCGTACAGCGACCGCCGTTTCGTGTTCTACCTGCCCGATCTGGTGACCAACTGCTTCGACCTGCTGCACAGCGAAATGCCAGGCGAGATCCAGAACCCGCAGTGGAACCAGATCCTGCACTCGCGCACCACACCGGTGATGGGCGTTCAGACCAAGGATCCCAATACCCTCGAGAGCGATAGGGTGCGCGATTTCTACAACAACCCGCGCTGATCGGAACCGTGCATCTTTGCGCCTTCCCCAAGGCATGCGCACGGCAGTGGTCATACTCAACTGGAACGGCAGACATTGGCTGCAGCGTTTCCTACCCGCAGTGCTCAGCCATTCGGCCGGTGCCGAGATCGTGGTGGCCGACAATGGCAGCACGGATGGATCACTGGCCTGGCTGGCGGAACACTACCCGACCGTAACGTTGCTTGACCTGGTCAGCAACCACGGCTTCGCAGGCGGCTACAACGAGGCCCTGAAGCAGGTGAACGCCGAACGTTACCTGTTGCTCAATTCCGATGTGGCGGTCTCCGCGGGATGGCTGGATCGCCTGAACGCCTACCTGGACCTTCACCCGGAGATGGCCGCCTGCCAACCGAAAGTGCTGGACCACGCGCGCCCCGATCATTTCGAGCATGCTGGTGCTGCCGGCGGGTACATCGATCGCAACGGCTACCCCTTCTGCCGTGGACGCATCTTCGAGATCACCGAAACGGATTCCGGGCAGTACGACGATGCACGCGAGGTCTTCTGGGCCACGGGTGCCTGCATGCTCATCAGGTCGGAAGCATTCCACAGCGCGGGCGGTTTCGATGCCGACCTGTTCGCGCACATGGAGGAGATCGACCTGTGCTGGCGTTTGCGCAGACAGGGCTGGACCATTGGCTACACACCGACCGCAGTGGTGCACCATGTGGGCGGCGGCTCGCTGGGCTATGGCAGTCCGCGCAAGACCTACCTCAACTTCCGTAACAGCCTGATCGTGCTCACGCGCAACCTCAACGTGCCTTTCTGGTGGGTGCAGGTGCTGCGCCGACTGGTGCTTGATGGTGCCGCTGCGGCCAAGTTCCTTTTGGAAGGACATGGGCGCCACACCTGGCAGGTGGCCCGCGCGCATTGGCACTTCTTCGCCATGCTTCCCAAGGTGATCAGGCAACGGCGCGAGCTCATGCGCACCGAGCGCACGCCAACGCTCACCGGCCTCTACCACCGCAGCGTGGCCTACGATCGGTTCATTCTGGGCTGGAAACAGTTCGGTCAGTTGGACCCAGTGGCCTTCGAGCCCGCCAAGGCAAGCAAGTGAAGGATGGCCAGCCGGTAGCCATCGGCCCCCAGGCCCATGATGGAACCCTTGCACACACTGCCGGTCAATGACACATGCCGGAACGGTTCGCGCGCCAGCAGGTTGGTGATGTGCACCTCCACCACCGGCACTTTGATGGCCGCAATGGCATCGCGCACCGCCACCGAGGTGTGCGTGTAGCCACCGGCGTTCAGCACCACGCCATCATACCGCCCTTCGGCCTGTTGCAAGGCCTCCACCAGTTCACCTTCAAGGTTGCTCTGCAGATGGTGCAGTTCAACATCTGGTAAGGCCTGGCGCCAATCCTCCAAGTGCTCCTCCATGGTGCGTTCGCCGTACAGTGCCCGTTCCCGCGTGCCCAAGAGGTTCAGGTTCGGACCGTTGAGAATGAGGATGCGCGGCATGGTGCGTAGAGATGGGAATGCGAAGTTCGGAACAATGCGGCGCCCGTTAAGCCCGTTCACGATCCACCGTGCAGAATAAGCGCCCGCAACGCCCTGTTGGCGCGGCATCGACGGGTAACCTTCGTGGCATGACCTGGAACGCGGCACTGGCCGATCTGCGCATACACCTGAAGTTGGAACGCTCACTGAGCCCGCGTTCCGTGGAGGCGTACCTGCGCGATCTCGCCAAGCTGCAGGCCTATGCCGAAGGGCTCACTCCTCCCCTGGGCCCGGTGGACCTTGGACTTGAGGACCTGCAGGCCTTTGTGACGGCCACGGCGAAACAAGGCCTCGCCCCCACCAGCCAAGCGCGGTTGCTCAGCGCCGTGCGCGGATTCTACCGCCACCTGCTGCGTGAGAAAGTGGTGCGCGAAGACCCCAGCGAACTGATCGAAAGCCCGCGTACGGGCCGCTATCTGCCCACTTTCCTTACGGTGGAAGAGATCGACAACATGGTGCGCGCCATCGACATGAGCAAGCCCATGGCCCACCGCGACCGCGCCATGATAGAAACGCTGTACGGTTGCGGATTACGGGTGAGCGAGCTATGCTCCCTGCGTCGCAGCTGGCTGCATTTCTCCGAGGGCTATATCCGCGTGGTGGGCAAGGGCGATAAGGAACGCCTGGTACCCATCGGCCCCGAGGCCATGCGCCAGATGGACCGTTACATGAGCGACGAGCGTGTGCATCTGCCCCTAAGACCAAAGGCCGAGGACATCGTATTCCTTAACCGGCGCGGTGGTCCATTGTCGCGGGTCAGTGTGTTCAACCTGGTGAAGGAACTGGCCGTGCGCGCGGGCATCCACAAGACCATCAGTCCGCACACCTTCAGGCATTCGTTCGCCACGCACCTGGTGGAGGGCGGCGCCGATCTGCGCGCGGTGCAGGAAATGCTCGGCCATGCCAGCATCACCACCACCGAGATCTACACGCATTTGGACCGCGAGTATCTGCGGAGCAATATCCTGCAGTTCCACCCGCGGGCAAAGGCCAGGGCATGATCGGCTCAGCGCACGACCGGCAGCAGCCGGCGCGAAACGGCACCGCCGCGCACATCCGTCACCAGCACCACATACATGCCACCGGGCAAACGGTCCAGGTCAAGGGTAAGGCTGGTGGAGGTCCATGGTGAGATGCTCACCATACGACCGTCCATGTCCAGCAGCTGCACCGTCCACAGGCCTTGTTCGTACTGCGCGCGCACCAGCGTGAGCTGTTCGCGGGCCGGCACCGGCATCATGTGGACAGCCTCCGAGGCTTGTTCGGTCAACCCAGTGGTGAGGTAGAGGTAGGGTTCCGAGGTGCCGGTGCAGCCGCTGCCATAAGTGGTCTGCACCGTATAAAATCCCGACGAGAAGGCCGAGATGGTGGCGCCGTTCGCGTTGGGAATGGGTTCGCCGTTGTAGAACCACTCGTAGGTATCGGCGGTGGTGCTGGTCAGTTCGGCACCATCTGCGGTGATCACCGGCGGTGGCAGCGGGCAGCGGTCCTTCAGCTTGTACACCCGTTGGTTCGAACGGCTCACCAGGAAGATCTCCCCCTCGTGGTCCACCGATATGTCGGAGATGCTGATGAGGCCACTGGCCAGCGCGAGCGAATCCACCCAGCCGCCGAGCCCATCGGGCTCGATGGAGCGGATGTCGCCATTGCAGAAATCAGTGTAGAAGAGCTTTCCCACCATGCGCGGATAGCGTGTTCCGCGGTACACCTCGCCGGCCATGATCGCGCACGAATTGCCTCCGTTCACGAAATGGGCATAGGTGCGCAGCGGGTCCACAAGCACATCCTCCGGGGCGCAGCGATCGGGCAGGAAGGGCGCGAAGCCTTCGTAGCAGCTCCAGCCAAAGTTGGGCGCCGTGTTCACGTTGCCCGGCCAGTGATCCAGCTCTTCCCAGAACTCCTGCCCCACATCACCGATCCAAAGGTCATTGGTCAATGGGTCGATGCCTATGCGGTACGGGTTCCGCAGACCGTAGGCCCATATCTCAGGGCGCCGTCCTTCGGTGTCGTTCACAAAAGGGTTGTCCGGTGGAATGGAATAGGTGCTATCCGGCTCTGGCTTGATGCGCAGGATGGTACCGTACAAGTTCGTGGCGTCCTGCCCGTAATCATTGGGATCGCTGGCATCTCCGCCATCGCCGAGGGCCACGTACAAGTAGCCATCAGTGCCGAACTCCAGATCACCACCCTTGTGGATGCTGCCCGGCTGCGGCAGTTCCAACAGGATCTCCTCGCTGTTGTTGATGGCGATGTTGGGGTCGGCCGAGACACTGAAACGCGAAATGCGCGTGGTACCATTGGTGCCCACATTGGCCGTGTAGTTCAGGTAGAAGTAACCGTTGTTGGCATAGTCCGGGTCGAAGGCCATGCCGATGAGCCCGCGCTCGCCATTGAAAATGACCCGGTTCCCGATATTCAGGAAGGGCGTGGGCAGCACGGTCATGCTGTCCGAGATAATACTGATGATCCCCCCCTGCCGTGCCACGAACAGGCGCTGGTCGCCACAGCTGGCAATGGTGGTGGCGTGTTGCATGCCAGTTGCCCACTGCACCAGCTCCAGTTCGAGCGGTGTTTGAGCCTTGGTAGGGTTGACAGTAGTAAAAGCGGAAAGGAGCAGGACGGCGAACGACGAACGGTACACAGGGGACGATTAAGGTCCCAAAGGTACGTCCGTGGAAGGCGAACGGACCTATTGCACCACCACCCGGCGCACGGCGCCCGAGTAAGTTCCGGCGGCCTGTAGGGTACCCGTTACCGGGCGGCCCAGCACATCGTAAGTAACACCCTGTGCATCGGTGGCCACAGGGCCGCGCTCGATAATGCCTACGGCACTGCCACCCGTTGCCGGCGAGGCCACCACGCGCACATCATCCAGTACCCAGCTCCCGGTGAGGTCGCCGTCATAGGGGATCAATTCCAGTTGGAAGGTGGAGAACTCCATGCCCGTGGGAATGGTGATGGTGCCCACATTGGTCAGCACGGTCTCGCCCAGGTCGTAGGTAATGGCCACATCGGCCAGATCCATCATGGGGGCGCTCATATCGCTGGTCCAGCGGATCTGCAAACGGACCGGGCCATTGTATGAGGCGTGACGGATCACAATGCTGTCAATGCGCAGATCGGTGGTGCCGATGCCGCTCACGAGCACGCGCTTGGAGGCATCGGGCTGCAGGCCCCAACCGCTGGCGAACACGGCGTTATTTCCCACCGTCAGCGGATAAGGACATACATCCACACCCAGCCAGGCCACGTTGGTGCCGAAGAAACCGGCCTGTGTCTGGTCCGGCACATTGCACGCCGAACAGCCATCGAGGCAGTTGAGCATACTTGCACATACCGCATTGGGCCACGAGTAGTGGATCACCTGGGTCTGTGCTGCTGCAGGTAACAGGGCACTGAGTGCGAACAGGATGGAGAGTGTGTTCTTGAGCTTCATGACCTGGCATTGCCGAACAGGCGGTTTTGCCCGTTCGCGGCCTTGTTACGGCCTTCTCGCCCCCAGGTTGCACTTCATCCAGAAAAAGTCCTTCCTCCTCTTCGCAGAAAGCCCATTCATCGATGAGGCCCATGCTCAGTAAAGGACCATATGCATGACACATCACCAATAGGCAATGTACTTCAGGCCCGCCCGGCCATCGCGTTCACAAGTACGCCTAAGGCTCAGCGCACCAGATCGAATCGCTCGGTGCCCAGCACGTCGCCGATGGTGGTGGTGGCACGCAGCAGGTAGCTGCCCGCGCGCAGCTGGCCCAGGTCAATAGCGGTGGTAAAAGCGCCGCCCACGGCACGTACTTCGCGCTGCACGATCCGGCCATCCACGGCCAGCACATCCAGCACCACGTTGGTGGCTGTGCGCACCTCGCCACTGATGTTCAGCGTGCCGTTCGTAGGCACCGGGTGGAGGCGCAGCGGCGCGGTCGCATCATCGCCCAGGTCCGAGATGCCTACTTGGGCCGTGCTTTTCGCGAAGGCGTACTGGCCCTTGCGCAGGTTGTTCATGGTAATGTAGCCCGTACCGTTGGTAAGCGTTCCAGCATTTACCACCTGGTCGGCATACACGCTCCACGTGCTGTCCGGGTGAGGGCGGTAGACCACCAGCAGGCCCTCTTCGTTTCCAGCGATCAACGCGTTGTCCAACTGGTTGGCACCGTTGCCATAGTAATACAGGCGACCACGCAGCACGGTGCCTTCGGGCCACAGGCCGTCCACGTTCCAATAATGCGTGTTGCTCATGGTGATGATGTCCGTCGCAACAGGCACCTGGTCCGGTGCCGACCACATGTGGTCCACGCGGACGAAGGTGCTGTCCACCAGCACATCGCCGTAGAGGCGAAAATCCACGTAGGGCAGGATGTTGTCGAAGTTCACGCCGGGCACAATGGTGATCTCGTGGTCCATGCGGTTCTGGTTCAGCTTGGCGTAGCGGTTCAGCGCCACCATCACCGGCTGGAAGGGCGCCGTGACCGTGGCGGCGCTCTGCTCCCCGTTGGCCACCACCTGCACATCGTGCGTTGTGCCATCCGCGGCCCACAGGGTCAGGTCCAGCGGCACTTGCTGGTGATATTGGTCGGTGCCGTACAGCTTCTGGCCGATGGTAAGGTCCACGCTCCAGGCCGCGCCCTGCTGGGTGGCGGTCCAGTTGCGCACCTCAAAGCCCGCATAGCCGGGGGCGAACACCCATGCATCAAAGAAGGGGTCCAGGTCCTGTCCGCTGGTCAGTTCCAAGGCCTCCTTGAAGCCCTCGGCGGTAATGGCCGTGTTGGCGTACTGCACCTGGATGGCGCTCATGGCCTGGCGGAAGGCCTCGTTGCCCATGTAGCCGCGCAGGTTGTGCAGCACCGCCGCACCCTTGTAGTAGGTGTGCGTGCCGTAGATGTGCGGGTCGGGCATCGGCGATAGCGGCTGGAAGCCATCGTCGTTGATGTGCGCCTGCTTCAGGATGAAGAGCGTGTTATCCTTCACGGTGCGCATCATGGCCGCAGCGCCGCCGATCCACTCCTCCACCAGGTGACCACTGTACTCGGCCGGCCCTTCCTTCAACCACATGTCGTTGTGCACGTAGGGCGAGATGTGGTCGCCCCACCAGTGGTGGCCCAGCTCGTGGGCCAGCAGGCCGCGGTTGCTGCCAATGCTCTGCCCGGTCATGAACTGCGGGTAGGCGATGTTGGTGGCGATCTCCAGCGCACCATCGGTGGTCAGCACATAGCCCACGCGGTCGTAGGGGTACGGACCGTACCAATGCTCGCAGGCATCAATGGCGGCGGGCAGGTCAACAAAGCGCGTCACCATGGCGCTCAGGTTGGCCGGCTTGGCGTTCAGCGTCACCGGAATGTCGCCGTTGGCGCCCGTGTGGGTGTATTGCTCTTGGGCATAGTCGGCCACGGCCACAGCACTGATGTACGTGGGAATGGGTTGCGGCAGGTGGTAGCTCCGCACCACGGTATCACCGCCCAGCTGCACCTCACCCAGGAAGTCGCCCTGGCCGTGCAACCGGTAGGTACCGGAACTCTTCACATGGTACGTGTAGGTAGCGCGCTCCACAAAACTGTCGAAACAGGGGTACCACACCTTGCCGAAGTTGGGCGGAATGGTGCTGATACCGATACCCAAGTTGTACATGTAATTGCTCGCGAAGTAGAACCCGCCCCACTCGGGATCACGGTGCGGTACGCCTTGGTAGTACACGGCCAGGCTGTCCTCCTCCCCTTCGGCCATGGCCGCCGGCAACTGGACCCGCAGAAAGGCACCATCGTAGGAAAAGGCCACGGGAATGCCCTGGTGCAGTACGCTATCCACGGTCAGGTCGAACAGGTCGAACGTAATGCCATCGAGGTCGGGCATCAACGCCCTGAAATGCACCGTGGTGGCGCCCTTCAGCAGTTGTGCGTTGTAGTCGGTCAGGTCCAGGCTGATGTCGTAGTGCAGGATATCGAAGGTGTCGCTGCGGGCTATGGTCTCTTCGATCTGCGTGCGATCGGCCGCAGTGGCCACCGGGTGCGGATGATATCCTTGACGGAAGTAGTGGCAGCCATAAGGATTGGGCTGGGCCATGGCGGTGCAGACCGCTACAAGGGCCCCTATGCTATGGGAGGTGCGCAACATGCCGAAGAGTAGTGCTTGGAAGGTGGTGAAGTTAGTGCGCCGGGGATGGACCTGGGTGTGTGAATACAACGACTGGGAATGAACGGTGATGGACGGGAATTCAAATGCCATGAAAGCCGCAGATGGCGCAGATGGCCGACGCTCAAGTCCGGGCAGGATCTTCCGCAGGAGAACCTGCTCGTTGGTAGCTCAGCCTTACTCAACCGGTAATGAACGCATATGAACGGAAATGAACGAGCCCATTCATGTTCATCCCCGTCCATTCACGGTTCTGCACTGGATTGAAATTCAACCGGAAATGAACAGGGATGCACGGAAATGAATGAGCCCATTCACGCCAGCCTGCCGGCTGGCAGGTGCATGAACGTGCATTCACAGTTCCCTCTTCATCCAAACCGTTCATCACCAAGTGGCCCCTGCCGCAGGGTCACTTTCTGCGGGTTGCGGCATCAAGGGTACACGACACAGACCCATGAACACTCGAACCTCTCTCCTGCTTGTAGCCACCACCCTCCTCCTTGGCGTTGGGGGCTGGCGGTATACCACCCACCGGTCGGCCACGGCCCAAGCACCATCAACGGCCTTCACTCCTGCCACCACCGTGGCGCACAGCAGTGCGCCGAACCTACCCGCGCACGCTGTAATGCCCCCAGCGGACCAACATGCGGCAGCGCCGGCGCGCAAGGTGGCAGGCACCCACACCGCCCCCACGGCCCGGACCAACACTGCGGCCCAAGGCACGCACCGCCTGCCGGTCCAGCACTTCAGGGTGAACGCCGGGCGCGATACCCTGCTGCGAACCGAAGGAGGATGTGCCGTGCGTATACCCGCGAACTGCTTCGTGGATGCCAGCGGTGAACCCGTGAAAGGCCCGATCACCGTGCAGGTTCAGGAGGCCCTTACACCCACCGACCTGCTGCTGGGCGGCCTGGCAACTGTTTACAACGGCAAGGCGTTGGAGAGCGGGGGCAGCTTCTGCATCATGGCCAGCGCCATGGGCCAGGTGCTGCAACTGGCCAACGATATGGCGCTCGACATGGCCGTACCCTCGCGCATGAAGAAGTCCGGCATGCAGTTCTTCCCCGGCGAGGTAGAACAAGGCCAGGTGGTGTGGCAGCAACCCGAGCCACTGGAGGCACCGGTGGCGCAGCAAGAGGGCGTGCGCTTCTGGTTGGAGGACGTGGGCGACAGTCTCTCCACCAACGTCACCTACAGCGTAGAGGGCTTTGAAAAGCCCCAGGACGCGCCCATTGAGGTGACCGACCGCGTGAGCGAAGTGGCTTGGGCGAACGGGGGCCTCATGCTGAAACGCGATAGCAGCTTCAACGTGGGCAAGCACCGCGTGCATTTCTACGCCAACGCAGCGCCCACCAGCACCGCCGAGGTGCCCATGTGGCAGGTCCGGATCGACACGCCGGGCCAAAGCGTGGTGGGCACCAACACCTTCCATGAAGACCCAGCGGTGAACTACGTGTTCCGCGTAAAGCGCCTGGGCTGGGCCAACATAGATCGCTTGTTGAACGACAAGCGCACACGCACTGTTGACATGCGCACCACCATTACCGACACCACTGGCCTGCAGGATGTGCGCATCTCGCTGGTGATGAAAAGTCACAACATCTACCTGCCCGGTTACCAGCGCGCCGATGGAGGCTACGGTTTCTCACACGGCGACTTCGAACCCATGCAGCTGCCTATTGGGGCCAACGCGCTTGTGGTGGCCACCGCACAGCGTAACGGCAAGCCGTGCTACGCCATACGACCGGTGGTGATCGCGCCCACCGCCCACGTGCAACTGCACCTGCAGCCCACCACGGATGCGGAATTGAAAGCGGCGTTGATGGCGGCGTTGTGAACGACCATGGACCGCAAGCTTCAGGTCCGCAGGTTCTGCCAACCCATGAATGCCATCCCGGCTCCACCCAGGACAGGACCATAAGCCACTATGTAATAGCCTTTCATGTTCACCGCGCCAAAGAAGGTGCCCAGCGTAAGCAGCAGACCAAAGCCGCATAGGGCCAGTCCGCTGTACATCATGGTGCGGTTGCGGCTGATCGAGACATCCTTCAGCATGTGCTTCATCACCAGGTCATCCACGGCGATGAAGATCTCGCGGATCTTGGCATCGGGCATACCATCCTGCTCCAAGCGTCGGCGTACATCGCTCAGTTCCATTCGCCCGGCACGGATCTCGGCCACAAAGTGGGCTATGGCGTGGGCGTGGTCGGAGGACATGATCACTGGACCGGCACGAAACTACGAGCCTGCAGCACAAGGAACATAAGGCCCTTACCATTTACAAATGACCGCAGAACCCTGACCAGTTCAGCACCACCGTACCTTGCCAGTCTGCACAGGTCCTACCTCATCCTCTTGGCCTTGGCGGTCCTGATCGGGGGTATATGCAAAGCGCAGGAACAACAGCCGTTCGGCAGTGTGGAGGAGTGTTTTATAAGTGGGAGGAAAGGGTATTCCACTGCGTTCAGGTCAAAGGTCCGCTGGCCACACGATAGCTTGATGACCAACAAGAACCTTGGTCACGTCTTCTTCGACGTTGAACTGGATACGCTGGGCCGCATCGTGGACTTCATGGTCATCCACTCGCCGAACCCGCTGTTGGACCAAGAGGTGCGCACCGAACTACTGGCCACACAAGGCATGTGGAAGCCTTTAGTGGTGGATGGTCGCATGAGCCCATGCATAGAACGGGAACATGTCCACTTTGAGTTCAGATGAACGGAAGCGCACGCATCGCCCTTCCCTTTCGCTCCATCTAACATCGATGGCGGTCCGTCGGATCGCGCGGGGGGTAATGCGGTGCGATCCTTTCCTTGTGCGGCATCATGCATCCGCGCTAATTTTATCCGCAGCACACGACCATGTCCATCAACCCAGCCGCCATCCGCATTCTGATCGTAGAGGATGAGCCGATCATCAGTCGCGATATTGAACGACGGCTGAAGGACATGGGCTATGAGGTCACGGGTATCATGCGCGATGGACTGGGCGCCGTGGACCGGGCACGTGATGATGCGCCTGATGTGGTGTTGATGGACATCAAGCTGAAAGATGGTCCGAGCGGGATCATGGCGGCACGCACCATACGACAGGACCTGGGCATACCGGTGATCTTTCTGACGGCAAACAGCGACGAGGCCACGGTGAGCAAAGCGCGTCTGGCAGAGCCTTACGGCTTTGTAGTGAAGCCCTTCAGTGACCCGGCCTTGCGCACGGCCATCGAGATCGCCCTGGCGCACTTTGAAGAAGAGATGCGGGTGCTTCGTGAGCGTGACCGTCTGTATAGCCTGATGGAGGACGGCACCGACCAGGAGTACCTGTTCGTGAAGAGCAAAGGGCGGCAGATCCGCCTGCGCATGCGCGACATTACTTACTTGGAAGCACTAAAGGACTATGTGGGCATACACGTGGGCGGCCAGCGTTACGTGATCCACAGCACATTGCAGGACCTGGAGGCCCGTATACCGGCGCGGCAGTTCATGCGCGTGCACCGCTCGTTCATTGTGCGCATGGACAAGATCCTGAGCGTGGAAGAAGGCCAGGTGAGCTTGGAGCACGAGGCAAAGCCGGTGCCCATTGGCGGATCTTACCTGGGCAAAGTGCGCGAGCGGCTCGACCCCTTGTAAGCCCCGGCAGAAAAGCACGGCAAGGGCCACCCATGGTGAATTGGGATGGCCGAAATAGGGACTTTCCCAAAAAAGGTTCAGTCGTGATGGAGATCGCACGACAGGTCCTATTTTGCACTCCCTTTACCCGGCCCCGATCATTCATTCAACGCCGACCCTATGCACCAAGGTCCCCTCCGCCACCTGTTCCTATCGTCCGCCCTCATCGCCTTATCCGTTCTGGGGCAGGCACAGGACAAGCTCCCCGATCTGCGGGTGTTCCCCACGGGGGCCGAACTGCTTGAAGAAGGCCACCAGCTGAACCGGGAAGAGAAGTACAACGAGGCCGTCGCGAAGTACGAGGCCATCAACGAGAACGACACCACCTACGAGGCGGCATTGCTGGAGATCGGGGTGATCCACTATAAGCAGAAGGACTACGCCAAGAGCGAGAAGGCCTTTCAGAAGGGCTACGACCTGAACGCCTCCATGGCCCATGTGTTCGCCAAGAACATGGGCCTGTTGTACAGCGAGATGAAGGAGTTCGATAAGGCGTTGGCATGGATGGACGCGGTGATCGCGGAATTCCCACGCAACACGGACCTGCTGTACACCAAGGGCGGCATTTACGAGAACAAGGGCGACCACAAGGCGGCGATGGAGACCTACATGGCCTGTGCCCGCAGCAACCCCTATCACACCCGCACCCACTTGCGGCTGAGCGCCCTGGCCGTGAACGAAGGGGCCCTGGCCCAGGCGGCCA
The DNA here is from genome assembly GCA_964592515.1 of uncultured Chryseobacterium sp. GTDB lineage: Bacteria > Bacteroidota > Bacteroidia > Flavobacteriales_F > PHOS-HE28 > PHOS-HE28. The sequence goes on from CAZQFG010000003.1 coordinate 14,067, forward strand.
TGTCGCAATTCTACTACCTCTACATCACCGACGGTGGAGAGGAGGCCACCAACGCCCTGGCCTGGGTGAACGAATTCCTGCGCGGCAGTATCAAGGCCGAACCCAAGGGCCTGACCATTCCGGGGCGCGATAACTACGCCGAGCTGGACCTATTGATCGAGAACCGCATTGCCATGAGCACGAGCTACAAGGCCTACAAGGGGCTGATGCTCGCCTTTGCCCGACAGTACCACCTGATCGTGGACCAACTGGCCAAGGACCCGCCCACCGGCGATTTCTGGAGCGACTACTACCTGCCCATCTTCCTGCAATTCCGCACGGAGGGGCTGGAGGAGGGCTGGATGTACCATTGCCTGGGCTACAGCGGTAATGAGGACCACCTGAAAGAGGTGAAGAAGAACGAATCGAAGCGCGCCAAGTTCTACACCCGTGCGGCGGACATCCTGCGAGAGAACCATTGCACCTTCTCCGAGCAGCTTTCCAGCGGTCCGCAGGAGGTATATCACGCTTACAAGAACAACGCGCTCATGGCCTATGGCCCCTATGACAAGTCCACGGGCAACCTGATCGGCGAGAGCTACTTCTACCACCCCAACGGCCGCCTGGCCAGCTACGGCAAGTTCGACAACGAGGGCGATCGCCAAGGCCCCTGGACCTACTACCACGCCAACGGCCTGGTGCGCTCCAAGGACATCTACAAGGACAATGAGCTGAACGGCGTGTACACCGACTATTACGATTCAGGTGTGCGCGAGGACTCCACCACCTTCAAGGAAGGCAAAGTGGACGGCCCTTACTACGAGCACACCCGTTCGGGCGCCCTACGCCGTATGCGCACCTTCAACGCCGATGGCGCCAATGGGCCCAGCGAGCGTTATTACCAATGCGGCAGCAAGGAATACGACATCACGCTGAAGAACGGCAAGGCAGAGGGTGCCGTGACCGGCTACTATGCCGATGGCCGCAAGGAGTTCGAGGGTGTGTTCGCCGATGATGAGCGCAACGGAGTGAACCGCAACTACGATCGCGAGGGCCGTGTCTCCAGCGAAGTATCTTACGTGAACGGCGAGAACGACGGCCCCTTCAAGTTCTACCACGACAACGGCAAGCTGCGCGTGGAAGGCACCTCGAAGGCCGGGGTCACCATCGGCGAACGCCGCACCTACCACCCCAACGGTCAACCCAACGTGGTGGAGCGCTACAACGACAAAGGCAAGCTGCAAGGCCAGGCCCAGGAGTTCGACTCGGACGGCAAGCTCACCTACGAGAGCACCTACGAGAACGGCAAGATGATGAGCTACAAGTACTACGACAAATCGGGCGCCGTGATCAAGGAGGCCAAGCGCCAGAAAGGTGCGTTCGACTTCGTGGGCTACTTCCCCAATGGCAGCAAGGCCAGCGAAGGCCGTTACCGCGATGCCGAAGGCAAGGAGGGCGAGTGGAGCTACTACTGGGAAGATGGCAGCCTGCGCGCCAAGGAGCGCTTTGAGAACGGGATGCTGGAAGGCCGTGTGGACAACTTCCACCGCAACGGTGCACTTAAGTCGAGCGCCATGTACGTGGCCGGCGATGAGACCGGGCCCTACTGCATCTACTACCCCAACGGCACCAAGCGCGAGGAAGGCACCAAGTTGGAGGACGAACTGCACGGCGAGCGTTTCCTTTACCGTGCCGATGGCACTCTGGAGCGCAAGGAATTCTACCAGAACGGCAGTTCAGTGGGTGTACAATATGCACTGGCCCCCGATGGCCGTGTGGTGGACAAGACCTGGTACGACCAGGACATCTTTACCCGCATTGTCACACTGGACAGCACAGGCAAGGCCATTGACAGCATTGATGTGCCCGCAGCGAAGGAGTTCCTGCTCAAGGGTCGCCAGTTGGACGGCAAGGTGCGCAGGGAGCACATGTACAAGAACCGTATCGGCCATGGTGCATACAAGGCCTACCACCCCAACGGCAAGGTTTCCGTGGAAGGCCAGTTCCTGAACGGCGACCGCCACGGCGAATGGAAGTTCTACTACCACACCGGCAAGCTCTCGGGCACAGCTGTGTACGACCTGGGTACCCTGCACGGCCCCGACGTGGACTACTATGAGAACGGCAACAAGAAGAGCGAAGTGAATTTTGTGCACGGCCAGCGCGAAGGTGACCTGGTGCGCTACCACGAGAACGGCCAAGTGAGCAGCCGCGTTCCCCAGTTCTACGATATGGACCATGGCACCGCCACCTATTACACCGACAAGGGGGAAGTGGAGATGGTGCGCTACTACGAGATGGACCGCCTGATCGGCTACAGCTACGAAGGCCCAGATGGGCAGCTGGTACCCATGATCCCTGTGGCGAACGAGACCGGTCGCATTGAGACCAAGTTCCGCAATGGCAAGACCGCCCGCGTGATGGAACTGAAGAACGGTTACATCAATGGCGAGCTGACACAGTACAGCTCCGAAGGCAAACTGATCAGCAAGCGCACCTACCTGAACGGCGATGAGCACGGCATTACCGAGCAATACCACACCAACGGACAGCTGCGTTACAAGGGCAACTACATCTGCGGCCAGGCCGATGGTGAGCACCTCTCCTATTACGACAACGGCAAGCTGCGCCAGCGCGCCCTCTACAAGAGCGGCGACCAGCACGGCATCACCCTGCTTTACGACCGCACCACGGGTAAGGTGACCGAACAGCATTATTACCGCAACGACAACCTGCTCTCGATCACTCTCCGATAGATGCGTCCCATCCTCGCTTTAAGTGCGCTCTGTTGTGCCGCCGTGCAGTGCCTGGCCCAGGTGCCCAATGCCGATCTGGAACGGCTGAAAGGGCTTTACAAGGATGCGCCCAGTGCACTGATCAAGAACAATACCACCTATACATTCACCATGGTGAAGGGCCAGGTGAAGGCCTTACGCGTGGTGGAGCAGGAACGCATGATGCTCACCAAGTTCCCCGGAATGGAGAGCGAGGACGTGCATTATGCCAAGAGCCTCGTGACCCTGAACGGACTGAACGCCTGGTCCATGGTGCCAGGCGAGAAGGGCTACCGCAAAGTGCCTGTGGAGCGAATAACCCACAAGGACGACCTGGACGACCAGATCTTCCACAATGACAACCGGGTGGCCAGCTTCGTGTTCCCCTCTGTGGACGTGGGCACCGTTACCCACTTGGATTACGGGTTGGACTACAGCGATGCCCGCATGCTCACCGGCCACTTCTTCGGCAGTGGCGAACCGGTGGAACAGAGCACCCTCACCATCATCACCGACCCCGGTATTGAGATCGATGTGCGAACCTTCCACGTGGACCCTTCTCAGCTACGCAAAGAGGTGACCACCAAGGGCAAGAAGACCATCACCACCTACACCATGTCGGGCCTGCAGCCCTTCCGGTCGGACGATGACGCCCCCTCTTTCCGCTACTTCGTGCCGCACGCCTACGTGCTGGTGAAGAACTACAACTCCGGCAAGACCACCGAACGTATGCTGGGCGATGTGGACCTGTTGTACAAGATGTACTACGAAAACATCGTGAACACCGAGGGCCCGCCCACAGCGGACATCAAGGCATTGGTTGACAGCATCACTGACCCAACGCTGCCCGAAGTGGAGAACGTTCGCCGGATCTTCAACTGGGTGCAGGACCACGTGAAGTACATCGCCTTCGAGGACGGCATGAACGGACTGGTGCCCCTGCCCGCCGAACAGGTACTGACCAGCCGCTACGGCGATTGCAAGGGCATGGCCTGCCTGCTAACCACCATGAACCGCTGCATTGGTGCCGATGTGCACCTGGCCTGGACCGGTTCGCGCAACATCCCCTACCTCTATTCGGAACTACCCACCCCTGCCGCCGATGACCATATGATCGCGGTGTACCGGCCGGAGAACAACCCCATATTCCTGGACGCCACGGGGGCCGATGTGCCTTTCGGTATGCCTACGGCCTTCATTCAAGGCAAGGACGTGCTGGTATCAATGGGCCCCGACCGCTTCGTGGTGCTGAACGTGCCCGTGGTGCCCGCCAAGGACAACCTGCGGGCCGATACCAACCGCGTGGTGATCGATGGCGACAAGTTCGTGGGGTACACGGATTCGTGGTCCACGGGATTCCATCGCAGCACCATTGCCGGCGCCTTTCGACGCGTGAAGGCCGAGGACCACAAGGAGATGGTGCGCCGCATGCTCTCCAAGGGCAACAACAAGTTCAAGGTGGACAGCTTCACCGTGGCCGGCCGCGAGGACCGCAACGCCCCTTTCCACCTGAAGGCATGGTGGTCCATTGGCGACATTGTGCGCACGGGCAACGGCGAGCAATACGTGAACCTGCACCTTGACCGTCCCTTCCTGGACCGTCTATACCGCGAAAGCCGCAAGGTGGGTGTTGAGAACGACCATACCAGTGCGTTCACCAGCGTTACCATCCTGCAGGTCCCCAAGGGGGCCAAGGTGACCCATGTGCCCGAGCCCAGTTCGTTCAAGGACGAGCGCTTCAGCTACACCATCACCTACGAGGTGCTTCCCGGTGAAGTGCGTTGCATCGGCCAATTCGATGAGGAACGCATTTACCTCAGTGTTGAGGACCTCGCCGTTTGGCGCACCATGCTCAAGAAACTGCGCTCCGACATGGACCGCTCCGTCGTACTCCGTATCCAATGACCATGAAGATCAAGGTTGCCCTGCTCTGTTGCCTTTCCGTTGCGTTTACCACCAACAGCTCCGCGCAGGACAAATTGGTACGCGACTATGATTGGGCCGTTACCCCCACCCTGCACAACGCATTGCATGTGAAGGACGCACCCACCACCATCATCCGCTCGGTGAGCATGGTGGATTGGGAAGAGGAAGGCAACGCGCTGAACGAATACTACCTGATGCACCAGATCCGGCACATCGGTGCGGAAAGCGCGGTGGAGGACAACAACAAGATCTACATCCCCTTGAGCGATGTGATCGACGTGGTGTCAAAGAAGGCGCGCGTGATAGACCCCACCGGCAAGGTGGTTGTGCTCACGGAAGATGACTTCAAGATGGCCGAGGACGAAGAGGACCACCAGCGTTACCTCTACTTCGCCTTTAGCGGCGTGCAGGTGGGCAGCGAGATCGAATACCTGATCGTGCTGAAGAAAGAGCCCACGCTTCGTGGTGACCGCGAGATGCTCCAGTATTCGAGTCCCGTGGTGATGCGCGAACTGCATCTGATAACGCCCAAGCACCTGGTGCTTGGCACCAAAGGCTACAACGGTGCACCAGAGGCCGTTTTCGATTCCAGCCGCACCGATGTGCGCCACCTCTCTGTGACCGCCCAGGACCTGAAGGGACTGAAGAAGGAACACAGTGCCTACTATGCCCCGAACGCCATGCAGACCGCGTTCAAGCTTGACGCGAACATCGCACGCCAAACGCGCGACTTCAGTTCGTATGTGAACGCCACGAAGATGTACCACAGCGTCCTCTACCCTACAGTGGACAGCAAGGTGCAGAAAGAGCTCAAGAAGCTGATCAAGGCATCAGGGGCCGAGCAGGCGACCACCGATGAGGACAAGGTGCGCCACATGGAGGACCACCTGAAGACCAACTACAACATCGTGAGCTCGGGGGCCGGCGAACTGCGTGACCCTGCGTACATCATGAAGAACAAGGTGATGAACAACGTGGGGGCCATGATCATGACCGCCTGCCTGCTCACCGAGATGGGCATTGACCACCAAGTGGTGGTGACCAGCGACCGCCAGAGCTACAAATTCGACAAGGACTTTGAGTCGTACCTGAGCCTGCAACGCGAATTCATCTACTTCCCCTCGTTCAAGAAGTACATGGCACCCACTGAATCGGAATTGCGTGTTGGCTACATCCCGGCCGAGTACATGGACAATCAGGGCCTCTTCATCCGCACGGTGGATGTGGGTGGCACACGCACCGGGATCGGCAAGGTGAACTACATCGAACCCCTGACGGACGATAAGTGCATCCACGACATCAAGGCCCATGTGGACCTGGGGAGCCAGCCGGGCAGCGCGGTGATCAACCTGGAGAACAGCCTGAGCGGCTACTACGCCATGTTCCTGCAACCCTACTGGAGCCTGCTGGACGATGAGAACAAGGAGAAGCTCATGGACAGCATGGTGGGCTATGTTACCGACGATAGCGAATCGCACAAAGTGGACGTTGAGGACTACGGCAGCCTGAACTTCGGCGTGAAGCCCGTGGTGATCAAGCTGAATGCGACCACCACGCGCTTCCTGGAGAACGCCGGCGACAAAACGCTGTTCAAGATCGGCGAGCTCATCGGCCCCCAGATGGAACTGTACGCGGATAAGGAACGCACCATGCCCGTGGACGATGACCATGCACGCCGTTATATGCGCGTGATCACCGTGGTGCTGCCCGCGGGCACCAAGGTGGAGAACCTGGCCTCCCTAAAGATGGACCGTAGCCTGGTACGTGATGGCAAGGAGTTGCTGCGCTTCCGCTCGGATTACACCCTTGAAGGCAACATCCTGACCGTGACCGTGGAAGAGTTCTACAAGGTGTGCCAGTTGCCCCTGAGCGAGTTCGAGGCCTACCGTTCCGTGGTGAACGCGGCCGCCGACTTCAACAAGGTGACCTTGGTGCTCGCGAAGAACTGATCGCCCGCCTCCATCCATGATCGTTCCGCTGACCGGCGAGGCATTCCTGAATGCCAATGGTCCGATCATCGATGTCCGTTCGCCGGGCGAGTTCGCACACGGCCATATCCCGGGCGCGTTCAACCTGCCGCTGTTCGACAATGCGGAACGCGCCATTGTCGGCACCCTTTACAAGCAACAAGGCAGGGATGCGGCCATGCTCGAAGGCCTTCGGATCGTGGGGCCCAAGCTGGCCTCTATCGTGGAGCAATGCAGATCATGGGCACCGGACGGGCGCGTACGGGTGCACTGCTGGCGCGGTGGTGAGCGCAGTGGCAGTGTGGCCTGGCTGCTGGATAAAGCGGGGTTCGCGCAGGTGCATGTGCTACGCGGTGGTTACAAGGCGTTCAGGAACCTCGTCCGGATGAGCTTTGAGGCCCCACGACCGCTCCTGGTCCTGGGCGGCTACACAGGTACCGGCAAGACCGAGACCCTGGGTCACCTCCGTGTTCTGGGCGCGCAGACCATCGACCTTGAAGGGATGGCCCATCACAAGGGTTCTTCGTTCGGCGCCATCGGTGAGCAGCCACAACCCAGCACTGAGCACTTCGAGAACATGCTCTGGCAGGCGCTGGCCACCATGGACCCAGATACACCGCTCTGGCTGGAGGATGAGAGCCTGATGATCGGCCGTGTGCGCATACCCGATGCCTTGTTCGCACAGATGCGGCAGGCCGTGCTCTACTTCGCCGATATGCCTGTGGAAGAGCGTGCAGCCCGTCTGGTGGTGGACTACGGCCGATATCCGAAGAATGAGCTCGAGGCAGCCACCAAGCGGATCGAAAAGCGACTGGGCCCCCAGCATTGCAAAGCGGCCTTGGAAGCTTTGGCCAATGACGACCTGCTGACCGTGGCCACCATTACACTACGCTACTACGACAAGGCCTATTTGCGCGGAGCTTCAGAACGCCCCAAGGAAAAAGTGGTCCACATCCCCGCAACAGCGAGCGATCTTCGCGGACTGGCCACACGCCTCTTGCAACATGCCGCTTCCTCCTCCCCCGTCCATTGAGCCCGTTCGCCTGACACAATACAGTCACGGTGCGGGCTGCGGTTGCAAGATCGCTCCGTCCGTGCTGGAGACCATTCTCCAGAGCGATCTGGGCACATTCCCCGATCCGCGCTTGTTGGTGGGCTATGGCACACGCGATGATGCTGCCGTGTACGACATCGGCAATGGTCGCGCACTGATCAGTACCACTGACTTCTTCAGCCCCATTGTGGATGATGCCTATGACTTTGGACGCATCGCCGCCACCAACGCACTGAGCGATGTGTACGCCATGGGCGGCACCCCCCTGCTGGCGGTCGCCATTCTGGGCTGGCCCGTGGAGAAGCTCCCAGCGGAATTGGCCGCACGCGTGATCGAAGGTGGCCGCGCGGCCTGTCATGCAGCGGGAATAGCACTGGCCGGAGGGCACAGCATTGATGCTCCCGAGCCGTTCTTCGGCCTGGCCGTTACTGGCGAAGTGAAGGTGGAACACCTCAAGCGCAACGATGGCGCTGAACAGGGCGATGTGCTGGTGCTCACCAAACCCCTTGGGGTGGGCATTCTGGCAACCGCACAGAAGCGGGGCGTTTTACAGCGCGAGCACGCCACGATCGGCCGCGACCTGATGTGCCGATCGAACCGGATAGGCAGCCTGCTCGGCACGCAACCCAGCGTTCACGCGTTGACCGATGTTACCGGTTTCGGGCTGGGCGGTCATTTGCTCGAGCTCTGCCAAGGCGCGGGGTTGAATGCCACGGTACACATGGACCAGGTGCCCGTGATCCCCGAGGCACGCACCTATTTGCAGAAGGGTTGCTACCCGGACGGATCCTTCCGGAATTGGAAAAGTCTGAACACGCGTATTTCTGGTGCTTCGGACATGGAGCGCATGATGCTCCTGAGCGACCCACAGACAAGTGGAGGCTTGCTAGTTTCGGTTGCTCCTGCCGACCTTAAGATCGTTCTCGATCTTATCCGCCAGGAAAACGCTGAAGCTGCCGTCATCGGCACCATGACCGACCCTGCGGAAGTGCCGACCATTGCTGTTATTTGATCGTCGAATATCCGGTTTTTACAAGTAAACGGATTTCGACATCCTGTGTTCGGATAAAGCCTTCCGATGGTGGCTTCCACGCCTCATTTGTATCATAGATTTGTGCTCGATATACACCTTGCTCCGGTGCATGGAAAACAGCGATCATCATGGCAAAGAGACGATTGAACGATAAGGACCTCAACGAACTGCTCACGCAATACCGCAGCGAGCGACGCAGGCTCATCTTCCAACTGGAACGAGTGCGTGAAACGATCGCTGAGCTGAAGGGACAACGCGGAGAACCGGATACAGAGGATGATGAGGTCCCCGTGAAACGCGGACCTGGACGCCCACGAAAGAACCCCGAGGAAAAGGCCACTCGCCGCAAGAAACCCGGTCGTCGTAAAAAGCGCACCATCAAGGACGGGGGGTATCGCCTGAGCGACTGGGACCAGATGGTGGTGAACGCCATCACGAAGGCCAACAGGCTGCTACCCAGAGAAGACCTGAAGTTGCAGGCGCTTGCCTGGGCACGCAAGAACGAGCCTCTGATGAAGGAACCGGAGATCGAGATCAAGCTTACGCGCGTGCTCCAGAAGCTGAGCGGCAAGCGAGGAATTCTTGGCGCACACCGTTCCGGCCTACGCCGCGGTTATCACTATGGCCTGAAGGATTGGTTCTTCGCCTCCAGCGGCGCACTGCGAAAGCAGCACTACGACAAGTTGGTCCTTTCCAAGGATTAAGTCGGCGCGAATTCAGAACGATGAAAAGGGAGCGCTGCGGCGCTCCTTTTTTGCTGCCACCGGTCATAGCTTGTTCGCTCACGATGCGTGTAACTTGCCGACAACTCTTTAGCCCATGAACAACATCCTGGTCCCGATGGACTTCTCCCCTCCTGCAAAGGATGCGCTCACTTTGGCCATCTATTTCAGCACTACGCTGAAGGCCAAGATCTGGTTGGTGCATGTGGCCGCGCCCGATCCGGATTTCGTTGGCTTCAAGACCGGTCCGACATACATCCGTGAGCATCGAGCGGACATCCTCAAGCAGGAGCATGCCGACCTTCAGGCCATGGCCAGGGATGCGGTCGAAAAAGGGGGCAACGCCGAAGCGTTGATGGTGCAAGGCCCCACCACCGAGACCCTGTTGGAAGAAGTGGAGCGGCTGCAGATCGACTTGATCGTGATGGGCTCGCATGGCCGCGGTGGCCTGTACAAGGCGTTCGTGGGCAGTGTGAGCGAACAGGTATTGGACAAGAGCCCTGTACCGGTGCTCATCGTCCCATCAAAGGAACGTCCGTAACGCATGGCCCATCGTTCCTCGCCTTGGCTGGCACTGGTCCTGCTGGCCTGTAGTGGTGCCGTATGTGTGCCCACCATCCGCGGTGGTGATCCCGCGCTGAAGGACATCAAGCTCCCGGAAGGGTTCATGATCGAGGTTTACGCGGAAGGCGTGACCAACGCACGGGCCATGTGCTGGGGCGATAAGGGCACCTTGTTCGTGGGCAGCCGAAGTGAAGGTGTGGTGCATGCCTTACGCGATAAGGATGGCGATGGCCTTGCCGAAGAGCACCACATCATAGCCAAGGGCCTGAACATGCCTGTGGGCGTGGCGTTCCGCAACGGCGACCTTTACATCAGTGCGGTGAACAGCATCGTGAAACTCTCGGCCATCGAGGACCACCTCTCAGATCCTCCAGCACCGGTAACGGTCACCGAACAGTATCCGAACGAGACCCACCACGGCTGGAAGTTCATCGCCTTTGGTCCGGACGGTAAGCTGTACGTGCCTGTGGGTGCGCCATGCAACATCTGCCTGAGCAAGGACAGCATCTACGCCTCCATAACACGGATCAACCCTGATGGCACAGGGCGCGAGATCATAGCGCATGGTGTGCGCAATACCGTTGGTTTCGACTGGCACCCCACCACCGGCGAACTGTGGTTCACGGACAATGGTCGCGATTGGCTGGGCGATGACAGCCCCGACTGTGAGCTCAACCTCTTGGCCACGACCGGCTCGCATTTCGGCTATCCGATCTGCCACGCTGGCACGGTGAGCGACCCCGAGTTCGGCAAGCAACGATCCTGTTCAGAGTTCGTGCGGCCTGCCGCTTTGCTTGGACCGCACACCGCCCCCTTGGGCATGCGCTTCTACACCGGCCAGCAATTCCCTGCCAAGTACCGCAATGCCATCTTCATTGCACAACACGGCAGTTGGAACCGCAGTACGCCTGTGGGCTACAAGGTGATGGTGGCCTTCCCGAACGCGGATGGTACTGCCACCACCGAGGAGTTCGCAACGGGCTGGTTGAACGGATCAAAGGCCTGGGGAAGACCCGTTGATGTGCTGGTTGCACCGGATGGAAGCCTGCTGGTGAGCGACGATGCAGCGGACTTGATCTACCGGATCCGCTACGTGGGTAAATGACCGTTCAGTCTATCCCCTTCATTTCTTATCGATGTACCATAGTGCCGTGGCAACTCAGCGAGCGTCCGCGGTATCGCAGCATACGGCATCCTCGCTTCGACGCCTGCGCAGGTTGAGCGCATGCCCGACAATGAGTCCGAGCGAGGCCGACATGCCCACGTATCCGGCCCACTCGAGCTCGTGCTCCAGGATCATGCACAAGGCGAACACAGCCCAGACTGACCAAAGGATGACCTTGAAGGAGCCTAGCGACCGGCCGGCCAACGCCGAGCGTAACGCCCATGCTGCCCACACCACGAACACCAGCTCCAACAGTGGGTGTGCAGCGAACGAGGCGCCCCACGCAATGAACAAGGGCATGGCCAGGCAATGCACCAGGCACAGTCCCGAGTTGAGCATGCCCAAGTGGTCCTGGGTCAAAAAACGCATTTGAAAAGGCGGGGTTGATCGGGCGCAAAGAGGATCGTCAGGGAGTGATCCCGGTCCTGTTGGCGTTCGTGCATGGATCAATCAACGATCACAGGAAAAGTGACCTCGATGTCCGTTTCCCCACCGGCGTTCGTAATGTCGCCATTGATGACGCCTGCAGCGGTCTTGTTGGGTTGATGGCGCAGCGTAACGGTCATGGTGCCTTCGCCGGGAGCAGCCGTCGTCGCAAGGTTCGTGAGGCCAATGGGCTGGCCGTTGGCATCAGCATCGGCATAGGCGACCAATAAGGTGGTGCCCACTGGCTGGAAGAAGAACTGATGCGCGGGCCCTTCAGATGCGATCTCGTTGGTTATCTCCTCCGTGGTTGAACCGCTCTCGTTCAGGACACGAACGGTCATATTGAAAGCGCGGTTGGCTGGTATCGTATCGCCTGTGATCACTGGAGCATTTCCGCCATCGCCGTCCAGATCGGTGAAACGCAGTTCGAAGACCTCCGTAGGCGTTTCCTGATCCGTGAAGGTGAGGATGAGCGTGGTGATGAGCTCCTCTTCGTTGGTAGGGGTCGGTGCGGGGCTTGAGGTCTCGTCCTTTTTGCAGGCCATCAAAAGGGCTCCAAAAGCTGCGATCATCAACAGGTTCTTGCGCGTGGTCAGCATGGTCGTGAATGGTGTTGATCAATTGATGCAAATGCAACGGCGTTGCAAATATGGCGAGCAATTGTCTTCATGCAACACAATTGCATGATAAATTTGCAACATGTCGCTGGACGAACAATTACGCTCGCACGGACTACGTGTAACCGGCATCCGCAAGGACGTGCTGGAGCTCTTGCAACGCAGTGACCGGGCTTTGTCCCACGCGGATGTGGAGCGGGCCTTACCGGAGCGTGCCGACCGGGTGACCTTGTTCCGCGTGCTCCAGTCGTTCGAGGATGCTGGCCTTGCCCACCGTGTATTGGATGTGCAAGGGGTGAGCCGCTATGCCACCTGTACAGAGAATTGCACGGCCCATGAACACCATGACATGCATGCGCACTTCAGGTGTACGGGATGCGCAGGTGTCTTCTGCCTGGACGAAGTGCCCATGCCTGAAGTGAAACTACCGAACGGTTTCCGCTTGGTGGAAAGCCATTTGGAACTGGTGGGTACGTGCAAGTCCTGCACATGAGAAATGGACGACCCCAGGTTCGTTGGCATTGCCTGGGAGGACCCTGACCACGGTCGATGAACGGATATTCCTTGAAGGGCGTGGCCAGCTATTTTTGATCGGACGCAACCACACAGGAAATGTTCCGCACGATCTCCTTGGGATTCATTTTCAGCGTTAGTTGGTCGCATGCGCAAACCGGTTTCGTCACATCCTTTGGTGATGACGGTGTTCAGGATGGTATTGGTACTGTGGCCACTGCGGAAGGCTTCCTGGTGGTAAGCCGGTCACACCAAGGCGTAACTGGAAGACCGGGCATACTACTGTTCATGCGAACGGAGAACGGTCAGGCCTCGTCGGAGATCGAGCTCCCGTTGGACGGTGCGATATTTCCCCAAGCCGTGGCAGCGGACCAGTCCGGTGGCTGTTTCATTGCAGGAAGCATCATCGCCACAGGCGCGCATGAACACGATGGTCTCTTGATCCATCTTGGACCTGACGGCACAGTGCTTTGGACAAGTATTGCTCCCGTAGCGGGTGATGAACTGTACTTATCGCTTTCCGGAACGCCGGATGGCGGAGCCGTGGTAAGCGGAGTTGTAGGCACGGCAGATGGGCACGATGGCCTCCTTGCCAGATTCAATGGAACAGGAACGCTGCTTTGGTCCGTCACCACGGGCTTCCCTCTGGACGATGAACTGGTGGGGGTGACGGCCACGACAGATGCGTTGATGGCCACCGGTCGCCTGATGAACCCTGGCGGGACCAGTGATCTGCTTGTTGTCAAGGCGGACCTTGGCACTGGTGTTCTTTTATGGACCAACACGGTAGGTGGCCCTTCGAATGAAATGGGGCATGCCGTGGTCTCCAATACGGACGGAACTTGTTTTGCCGCAGGAACCACCATCAGCTATGGCCCGGTCAGTCCAAGTGGTGCTTCTCTTGAGCACATCTTCATTGTTGCGTTCGATCAGGCCGGCGACACGCTCTGGACCCGCGTTCACGGGGACCCCATGCGCAACAGGTCCATGGCAGGTATGGCGCGCACACCCGACGGGGACCTCTTGATCGCCGGTAAGCGCTATTTGACGGGCACCTCGGATGCCATGGTGCTGCGCTTCAATACGAGCGGCGATCTGGTCTGGGAACGCGTGTTCGACCTTGGCATACAAGAGCAACTGAAAGGCATCACGGCACTTCCCGATGGCTTCGTTACTGCCGGGGGCTGTTTTCAGGACCTAGGCCGCCAGGTCCTTCTGCTTCGCCGGGACGCCAACGGGTTCTGACCCGATCAACGATCAGGGCAACTGCTGGTCGCGGACCAAGGTGGGCACCACTCCCCCGATGTTCTGAAGGATGATGTCCCGATCGTTATGCTCGCCGGTGTAGCGTACAATACCATCGAGGTTCACATCACCAGTTAAGTAACCGGTCGCGGTGTTGGTCGGTACCACACCTCCGATCTGCAACAGCACCGCATCCCGGTCATTGTTATCACCGGTGTAGCTGATCATTCCGTTGCGCAAGGCGTTCCCGGCCCAAAGTCCCCGTTTGCCATTGGTCATTGTGGCCCGCGCCTCAACTCCATGAACCAGCGTTGCCGCCAGTGTCAGGTCAACGCCTACCACGTTGGCGCCCAATTGCAGGGAATCGGCGGTCATGACACCCAGATGGTTCCGATGACGCACGGCCACGAAATAGCGGTCCGCTGCCACATTGAACAAGAGCCGCGGCTGGCCGTCCACACCGACCACGTCGCCGTCACGCTCAAGTAATGCGGCACGGGTGGCCACGATCTGCGATGGGCTGTTCCGGTTGCGCAATTCCACCAGCACCCAATCCACCACGGCGTTCTTTCCGGTCTGTGCCAATCGTGATGCATTGGTGCTCTCCCCTCCTCCGCCCACAATGGTGAAACCAGCTGCAGTGAAGGGCTCGACCAAAGGCACCAGACCGGCGGTCCGCAGGTCGTCCTTCATCATGTTCAACGCACCATCCCACGGCCCTTGAAGTGCGGTCCTTATTCGCACGCTTGGCTGACAATCCTGCCAACGAACAAGTGCGGTGCCTGGCACCACTACGCGGTTGCTGTTGGTCGGCGTTTGCCAACGCACGGCGAAATGGTCGCTACTACTGCCTTCCTTGTGCAAGAGTTCAACGTAGTAATAGCGCCCGGCCACCATGGCAATGGGCGCGCTCACTTGCGTGGGATACTTGTTGTACTCGGTCTCATTCGTAAACCCGGTCACACTGCAAATGGCCTGCATGAACACCGGCTCGGCGTTCGGGCTCAGGTAAAGGATGCTTTGATCATCACTGGTCAGCGTAAAGGTGTAGTTGCCGGTCTGCGGTACCACGATGTAGCCCCGAACGCGGGTACCGTAGCTGTTGCCGAACGCTGTGGGACCTTGGAAACTGGTGATGATGTTGCTGCCGGAAGGGGAATTCGGATAATTGGCGTTCGCCGTCAGGTCGCTGACCAAACTGCCACTCACCCCGTTCCAGAATTGCCGGAGTAATCCGCCGGAAGCACCCACGCATTGGGGTGGCAGGTAGGTGTATACACTGATCGTGCGCTGTGCCTGTCCGGTAAGCCCATCGTTGTCCGTCACCGTGAGCGTCACGATGTGATCGCCCGATTCCGTGAAGGTCTTCGACGGTGCCACGGAAGTAGCGAAGGTCCCATCACCGAAATCCCAATGGTAAGAGACGATGGTCCCGGGATCGAAGGACGAGGAGCCATCGAACTGCACGGATACCGGACCTGCTCCCGCCACGGTATTGCTGGTGATCACTGCGGTCGGGGCGATGGCGTAACAGCGGGGATCCAATCTGCGCTGGACCGTGGTGCTAAGCCCACCCGCGTCGGTGACGGTAAGGGAGATGATGTAGTAGTAGGTCTCTCCATCACAACCGACCCCGCTGATCACCGTGCTGGTGCTCACGTTCGGGTCCAGCGCCTCCGGGTGCGTGTGGGTATTGTGGTGCAATGTGGTCCTCCAACCATAGGTCAGCTGGCCGGGACCGTGTTCCAGGTCGCTTACGGATGCCTGTAATTGATACACCGTATCCACGCCCACCGGGAAGTAGCCATCCGCAGGAATGCTCGTGATCTGGACCGATGGTGGCGTATTGTTAACCGAAACCAACAAGGTGGTGGAATTGGTCTGGCCTTGGTTGTCGGTCACCGTCAGGGTCACCGTATAGCTCGTAGGGACACCGGGCGGTGCGTTGAACACATGCGAAGGCGACACTGCATTGGACACCGGTGAACCATCGCCGAAGTTCCAACTGTAGGTGATGGCACCGTTCTCCGGATCGCTGCTACCTGCACCGTTGAACGATACGGACAATGGACCCGGGCCATACTGAACGTTCTGCGTGGCCACCGCAACCGGTGGAAGGTTAACGGCAAGTGTGTAGCAGATGCGACGTATTTGTGAACTGCTGTAGCTGATGTACGAAACACAGCCATCAGGCCCTGCACCCAACCATGTGATGGCCCCGAGCCCTGATGCGAAATCATGCACGCTCACGGGTTCATCCTGTGCATCGAACATGAAACGACGGATCCAACCACCGGCATAATCACCATGGAACGAACTGTTCTGGTAGCCCGGGGGAAGGCTCTGTCCGCTCATCCACGGTCCTGCAATGGCCGCGTACCCACCGAAACGAGGCCCCGGCACGGGTGAAAGTGGCGAATCGAGGTCGTAGGTGACCGCCGTGTTGCCAGAGAACCCACCACAACGGGATTGGTTACCATGGCGCCAATCAATTGCTGGCCGGGAATGGAAGAACTTCGTGATGCTGTTCGGGATCTGAACAGCGCTGTTGCAGGGGTTTGGGTGTCCGTTCAGATGCACGGGCGTATCCTGTTTCAACAGGTCCTGGAACCGCAGGTTCTGTAGTGTGCATCCCACTCCGTCATACAATGGATTGGAGACATCCAGGTTCGTGGTGAGCGCCGCCATGTATCCGTTGTTCGGCTCCAGTCCCTCGAAGATGGGCCAGCCGAAGTTCATTCCTCCTTCGTAGCACACATCAAGCTCTTCCCAAACATTCCATTGAACATCACCAATGAACACGGTACCCGGATCACCAGCAGCCGGGTCGGTGCTACCGCTTCCGGTCTTGAACGTGCTTCGGTAAGGATTGCGTAATCCCAACCCCCAAACGCGTGACCTTGCCGCGCGTGGTGCCTGTGGGTCGAACCATGGATTGCTGGGCACCCCATCACCGGTGTTCGGATCAAGGCGCAACACCTTGCCATTGTGGCAATCGACCAACTGGGACCTGAAGGCTCCCACGTTCTCTGCAGGGCGCAGGATACCGTCTGTCAAAGCCTGTGACCAATAGGTATCGCCACTGCTGCCCGCATCCACCACATTGTAGCTCGCCCCATCGCCGGTGGTGGCCAACAGGGTGCCGTCCGTACCGAACATCAACGAACCCGTGCTGTGCGATTCATGAAGGAGGGGTATCCCGGTCTGACGCGTTTCGCCCACCAGGACATAACGGCTTGCGGGGTCCACCGTATTGAAGTTCGGACCAAGGGCCGTGTAGCGCGTGATGCGCATGATCGTGGCCGCATAATATTCGTTCGTGGTGGCGCTGTAGTTGGGTGTACCGAATTGCATCAAGTGGTGCCTGTCCACGGCATACATCAGGTAAATACGGCCATTGGAGAGGAAGGCCGGATCGAGCGCGAAACCAAGGCAACCATGGTCGCGCCAGTTGCCCACCTCCGCACTGATGTCGATCAACGGGTTTGGCAAGCGTACCCCGTTCTCCACGATCCACACCATTCCACGTTTCTCCCACACATACATCCTGCCGTTCGCGTCCCAAGCGGCCCCCACAGGCTCGCTCCAACCGCCCATCACCAATGCGTCACTGAATCCGGCAGGTACCGTTTGTCCGTGTATTGATGAAGGGATCATCAGCGCAGCGCTGCAAGCCAGGATAAGCACTTGCCGGGCCTTGGAGACCACGATTTTGATCGCTTTGAACGGCTTCGTACTGGACATGGCGGCTCAATTAGGGGCGTCAAGCTACTTTATCCGTCGAGCCTTGTCAATAATTGGTCGGCAATAAACACGCCTCCGTCGACGATCGATCGCTCACGAGGAAACGACGAACGTAAGCCAAGCTGTTCAGTTGGATGTCACACGCTCAAACCCGTCAGGCCGTGCGTTGAAGTAGGCCCTAAACAACGGTCAGGTGGCAACCAAGTGGAGGTTCGCATGGAAGTGACCTCGGATACGGAGAGCCTCTTTGGATCCTTCGACCCTACGGCAGCCATGCTGGCATTGACCGGACCAACCGCCTGTCCAGCCAAGGACGGGCAGCAAAGCTCCCTTCATAGAGCCATCGCCACATGAGAATGGCCGTCACCGTACCCACTGCTGCTCCGGCAAGAATATCTTCCGTGAAGTGCTGCGATAGATAGACACGCGAAAAAGCCATCAGCGAAGCTGCGATGGATAAGACAACCGCCGATCGTGGCCTCGCCCAGATAACGGCCAACGCAAGGCACATGCTGAAGGCCGCTGTGGAATGGCCGCTCGGGAAGCTGAAGTGATGGTGCATTTCGATGCCTTGCACCCAGTGCATGTCGGTCAGTTGTTCCCGGAACATGAACGGACGGTCCACATGATCGAACACCTGCCGCTTGAGCAATTGGGCTACGATCGCGCTCAAACCACAGCTCAGCCCCATCATCATGAAGGAGCGCAATGTGCCGAAGAACAGGAAGAGAAGCGCTATTGCAGTGGGCACGAGGCCATCGGCCCCGTGCGTGATGAAACGGAAGAAGAGATCGGCCAGGTAAGCATGGTGCTGATTGATGGCGCTGTGCAGCTCCAATTGGTCCGTGAGCAGCGTGGCGATCAGGGCTGGAACGGCGAACACCAAGGCCACCAACAGGAATAGCAATACGCTGCGACCACGGGACATGCGGCGAAGCTAAGCGCTAACACTTCGCACGCATGGCGACCTGAGCGATGTCACCCTTCACCTTTTGTTCGCGAACGATCGATCGTGGAGCATTTCGCATGCACATACCACGATCCCGGTATTGGGTCCGGCGTTGGGAGCGTGGAGCTTTGGCATGCATCAAAACGAACGAACATGACCACCATCGGTAAGCGTTTCCTGCAGCGCACCAATCATCCCGAACAACAAGGCCGCATCCTCGACTCGCTCACACGCACCATCCTCAATTCGGTGCTGCAGGCAGAGCGGGGCCACAGTCTCGACGCCTATCTGCGGGCCATGCAGTTGGACAAGAAGGGAATGACGGGGCGTTGAACCCTGTCTGTGCGAACTTCGCGGCACATGTCCGCAATGGAACGCATCCGCTTGTTCATTGGCACGCGTGTGCCGGAGAACGTGAGGCCGCTGATCCGCACTTTGGCCGACCAGCAGTTCGCGCGATCCGTGTGGCGTGTGGCCCCGGAGCAACAATGGCATATTACCGCCCTGTTCGTTGGGGAACGTCCAGCGAAGGATGTGCCCGGGATCAAGGATGCAGTGGAACGCATCGCTTCGGATACTCCGCAGTTCCAATTACAGAAAGGACAGCTATTGACCATGCCCGAGGAGGGGCCTTCGATGCTCTGGGTGCGTTTCGATCCGCATATGGAACTGACACGTCTTCACCATCGGCTGGCAGAGGCACTGGCCATGCGACCAAGCCACCACGTGCCCTATTGGCCGCACATTACGCTGGCCCGTTCGCGCGGCAAAGCTGATGTTCTGCGGGACAACCCTATGGTATTGCCCGAGCTGTTCCTCGCGGACCTGACCTTGTTCCGTTCGGAACCGGGACCGACAGGCACCATTCATACACCGTTGTTCACCTGGCCGCTGGGCCGAACAGGTCCAACTGCCCCTGTGGCGGCGGACTAAAGGCCGTGCGGTCCAGTTCGGGGACCGAACGCCCCTCGAAATAGCGGCGTTTCATCACATTGAACAGCCTGGCGATATTGGTGGCGAACACGCCTTCGCCACGCATCCTTCTACCTGCCTCGGAATCGCTCATGCGTCCACCGTGCAGTTCCTTGGTCTGCGCCATGATCTTGGCGGCACGGTCCGGATAGTGGGTATGCAGCCAGCCCTCGAACACCTCGCCCACAGCGCCATTGGTGCGCAATACCGTATAACCAGCGTCTAAAGCGCCAGCATCGGCTGCCGAGCGCAACAGCAACGGGACCTCAGGCTCATTCAATGCGGGAATGATGGGGGCGATCATGACGAAGACCGGAACGCCGGCATTGCGCAATGCCTCAATGGCCTTCAGCCGGTTGAGACCACTGCTGGTGCGTGGCTCCAACCGACGCCGCAGGTCCTCGTTAAGCGTTGTGAGGCTGATGGCCACGGAGACCAAGCGTTCCGCCGCCATGTCGCGCAGGAGGTCGATGTCACGTAGCACCAAGGCGTTCTTGGTGATCAGTCCAGCGGGATGCTTGTAGCGCCACAGCACTTCGAGCAGGGCCCGTGTCAGCCGCTCCTTCCGCTCAATGGGCTGGTAAGGGTCGGTGGCGCCGGATAGCACAATGGGGTCCACTAGCCACGTGGGGCGGCGGAGGGTCTTTTCCAACAGTTCAGGGGCGGTGCGCTTCACCAGCACCACCCGCTCAAAATCGAGGCCCGCTCCGTAGCCCCAATACTCGTGAGTAGGTCGGGCATAGCAATAGCTGCAGCCATGTTCGCAGCCTTGGTACGGATTGAGGCTCCAGCGGAACGGCAGGTCAGGCGAATCCACCCGGTTCACAATGGTGCGCGCATGGGTCTCGATGTACTTCGTGGCCTGCCCTTGTTCATCTATCGGCTCGTCGATGGCCTCCCAGTGCATAGCGGCATAGTGGCGCTCGGCGAACCGGTTCTGCACCTGGCCACCTGCGCCCCTGCCCTTGATGGGTTTTCCATCGATCATGCTGCGAACAAGATAACCGCCTCCCCGTCCCTATGGCTATGCGATGACATTCCGACCGAACGCGTTGGTGTAGTTTCGCGGCCCTCAACAACGACCATGTACCGACTGCTGCCCGCACTTCCGCTCGCGATCCTGCTCACCACCGGCTGCCAGGAGAACCCCGCCTCCGCTGACACCACCACTACCACCGTGGACAGTGTTGCGGTAAAGGACTCCCTGATCCATCCCGATGAGAAGCACTTCAAGAGCCTGAAGCAGCTCACCTTCGGCGGCGACAATGCCGAAGCCTACTGGAGCTTCGATGGCAGCAAGCTCGTGTTCCAATCCACGAATCCGGCTTGGGAAGAACATTGCGACCAGATCCACGTGTTCAACCCCTTCACCGACGATCTCCGCAGCGGGAAACCGTCGCAGATCAGCATCAAGGGTGGCCGCACCACGTGTAGTTACTTCCTGCCCGGCGATAGCTTGGTGCTGTTCGCCAGCACGCACGAGGCCGGAGCCACCTGCCCTGCCGTACCAGAGCGCCGGGCCGACGGCAAGTACGTATGGCCCATCTACTCCAGCTTCGACATTTACGTGAGCGACCTGAACGGCAACATCCGGAAGCAGCTCACCAAAACGGCCGGTTACGACGCCGAAGCCACCGTTTCGCCAAAGGGTGACCGCATCGTGTTCACCAGCATGCGCGATGGCGATATGGAACTCTACACCATGAACATTGATGGCAGCGATGTGAAGCGCGTCACCAATGCTCCGGGCTACGATGGCGGTGCTTTCTTCAGCCCCGATGGCACCAAACTGCTGTGGCGTGCCAGCCGCCCCGGCACCAAGGAGGAACTGGCCGAGTACAAGGCACTGTTGAAGGAAGGCTTGGTAAAACCCACCGATATGGAGCTCTATGTGGCCAATGCCGATGGCAGCGACATGCGCAAGGTGACCGAACTGGGCCAGGCCAACTGGGCACCCTTCTGGCACCCCAGTGGTCAGAAGATCATCTTCGCCAGCAACCACAAGAGCCAACGCGGTTTCCCGTTCACGCTGTTCATGATCAATACCGATGGCACCGGCCTCGAGCAAGTGAGCTACGGCGACACCTTCGATGCCTTCCCGGTGTTCAGCCCCGATGGCCGCTATCTGGTCTTCAGCAGCAACCGTAACAACCAGGGAACGCGCGAGACCAACCTCTTCCTGGCCGAATGGCAGGATTGAGCATTCGCATCACCAGAACAGCACAGTTTACGAACAGGTCGCTGCTACGCTTGTTCACAGAGCGACCATGTTATCTATCGTGAAGCGCGAACTTCGCCAGCCGAGACCGATGGGACCTGCGAAGGGAGCGAACAAAGGATGGATGGACCGCCTGAGCGAACGCTGGGGCGTGCCCCCTTCACGTGTGCTCATCATACTGCTGGTATTCGCCTGCACGGGCTTCACGGTGATGTTCCTAAAGCGTCCCATTGTGGAATGGGCCACCGGCAGCGGAGAACCATCGTGGATCTTCTCGGTGCTCTACTACGTGCTGATCCTCCCCTTCTACAACGTGGTGCTGCTGGTCTACGGAGCACTGTTCGGCCAGTTCAGCTTTTTCTGGGCCTTCGAGAAGCGGTTCTTCGGCCGACTGTTCGGTAAGCGCAAAGGTTCAGGCCAGTAAGCGGGCCACGCGTGCAGCCTCCCGCTCAGCGTTCTGCTTCACGCGGCATTCCCACAGTGTAATGACCTTCCAACCGGCGCGCTTCAGCGCCATGGTCTTTTCGGCATCACGCTCCTTGTTGCGGTCCAGTTTGGCGTTCCAGAAGCCTAGGTGCGTGCGTGGTCTTCGTGGGCGACAATGCGGACAACCGTGCCAGAAACAACCGTTCACGAATACGGCCACGCGACGACCAACGAATGCGATATCGGGCTTGCCGGGTACCTTGGCATAGTGCAGGCGATAACCAGTGAGTCCTTGTGCACGCAGCGATCCACGCACCAACAGCTCAGGCGTGGTATGCTTGTGCCTGATGCGGCTCATCACCGCGCTCACACGTTCATCCGTCGGCAAGGGGGCACGACCGTCACGTAGGTAGCTGCGCGGGGACATGCCCCAAAGTTCGGGAACTGATCAGGGCAATTTGGTGCGTGGTGTAGCGCCGGCCAAGCGGTCCTCGGTCAACACCTCCCGCTCATAAACAAGCTGCGTGCATGGTTGTCCATTACGGAAGTAGTAGGTAGTACCCCACTTGTGGATCACCTTGCGGTACTCGGTGGCAACTCCGTTGGTCTCCAGAAGAACGATGGTCGTCACCTTGTTGGGTTCCACGATCAGGTCCTCATTGCGCACGGTAACGGCCTCTTCATCGGCCTCAACGGGCTGTACTTCCTCATTGGTATTGGGTCGTGCCAATGCCATACGAGAGGCCTCCTCCGCTTCAATGGGAGTTGATGCCCGTCGGGTATCAGAATCCTCGTTCGCCTTGGCCAATACATGGTTGCGATGTGGTGCCGCAGGCGCCGGGTCCGTAGCGACCGGCTCAGGCGTAGGTGCGGTCTTTATTGGTGGAGGTACAAGCCGGGGCTCCTCCTTCGGCTTGGCGGCCACAGGCTTGGGTTGCGCTGCTTCGGCGCGTTTCGTTTCGGCCAAGCGTGCCTCCTCTGCCTTGCGAGCGGCCTCCTGGCTTTCGCGTTCAGCCTTGGCTGCGGCATCGGCCTGTTTCTTCGCTTCAGCCTGCGCCTTGGCATCAGCGGCGGCCTGGGCTTCGGCCTGTTTTTTTGCCTCGGCATCGGCCTTCGCCTTGGCCTTCGCATCGGCGGCGGCCTGCTGTGCCTCCTCCTTCTGCTTCTTCTCCACTTCGGCCAGTACTTGTTGCAACTGCGATTGGATCGACTTGGTGTAGTCCGTATCGTAATCGAAATCGCCCAACCCTGCTTCGTAGCGGATAACCCCGACCGGCTGATTGAAGACCACCAAGTTGATGTCGTCATACTGCTTGAACAGCGAGACCGCGAACTCGAACGGTGTGAAGCCTTTTGTCGCAGCATCGGCCGGTACACGTGTATTGAACGAGAGCTTCTTCGCCACGTACCCCGGCTTCTCGAACGAGATCACATAGTTCGCGTTCAGATCGAGGTCCAGCGTGAACTTATTGAGGCTCGTAGTGATCGTGCGGTCCTTCTCGCCGTTCTTGTACAACACGGCGCGCGCCCCGGACACATCGCCCCCTTCGATCTTCAGGCGGCCGTTCACGGTGAACTTGCTCTGCGCAAGCACCATCGTGCCGAAAATCAATAGAACGCAAGTGAAAAGCGCCCTGAATTGAAGCTGTTGGTAAGCCATCGGTCTGCTGCAGGTTGAACCTGCGACGCGGGTTTACGTAAGAACGGCCCCAAGGGTTCACACATGCGACCACGAACACTGCTCCTGCTTCTGCTCCTGAACGCTTCCATCAGCCGGGCCCAACCTGCGCTCGACACGTTGAACGCGCTATATGCAGGCAGCACCACCTTCCGCATCGATCGCCACGACCGATTGGTGATGGACCATTTCACCGAAGGCCGCCGCACCGAACAAACGGTCGTTGCACTCTCCGGGCTCGATGAAAGCTCGTTGCGAGCGGATACGTTGACCATGCAATTGCGGATCCGCTGCACGGAAACATCGGGCAGGTGCATCTCGCGTGAATCATTCAAGCAGGCCTCCATAACTCGTTCTGGACGAACGGTATTGAGCGTGTCACCTGCCAGCATGCAACAGGTCCTGCAAGCATTCGCTGCAATTGTGGAAGAACGGCGGTCGCTCACTTATGCACCGGTTGCGAAACCTTGAGGCAGGTACCACACGTAAAGAGCCAACTTCCCCATAGCGATCCGCATGCGTCTATACATCACGCTTGTTCTCAGTACACTACTGTATATCTCCGGTCAGGCCCAGTACATGGCCGAAGCCCGAACAGCCCCATCCGACAAGGATGCGTACGAGCGCGGCGAACAGGCTTACCGACGTGGTGACCATGCACTGGCCGTGGCCTTGTTCACAGAGGCGATAGCGGTGGACCCGGACAACATGAACGCCTACCTCAACCGGGCGTTCTGTCATGTACTCCTGAAACAATACACGGAGGCCATCAAGGACCTTACTGTCGTTATTGAACGCGAGCCCAAGCACGCATTGGCGTATACCACACGCGGTAGTTCATATCTAAGGTCCGGCGAGCCGGACAAAGCCTTGGCTGACCTGGAAATGGTGATTAGCCTTGACCCCCGAAATGAGGAGGCTTGGAACAACAAAGGCTGGGCCTACAAGGCCAGATCCGATATGGACAGTGCCTGTAAGGCTTGGCGCACCAGCCAGCGCATGGGTAATGCCGAAGCCAAGATCATCCTGAACAACAACCGCTGCAAATGACCGTGAAAAAGACCCTTCTGCTCATCCTTGGTGTGCTGATGGCGTTCTGGGCAGGCGCCCAGGACCGCGACCCGGCGGATTGCCTGGTGAAGACCGCCAGCCGTTGGGGTGCACCTTGCGAGAAGTGCGAGATCTACAAGGACGGATACAAGCGTGATTTCAGCGGTACGTACAGCGTGGACCTGAAGAACACCTGCGCCGATCTCGTTGAAGTGAAGGTGGCGGTACAGGAGAAGAACGGAACGTGGCGCATCTTCCCGGTCCGTACGCTCTCGGGCAATGAAGTAATGACCGTGTTCGCCTGCCAGGGCACTGGCAAGTATCTCTACTGGGTGCGCCGTGTGAACGACACGGAGATCATCCTTCCTTCCGACCACGAGATCGTAACGGAGTACCGCAGCCGATAGGCCAAGCGCCCATCAACATCGGGGTGTTGGTCCAAGGACTTCTTCGCACCGCATCCCTTGACCTCGCGGCAGCACCTTTGATGTGTTGTAATGCCGCAGGCCATGAAGCGATTCCATATTGAACGTACGGATACCTCTCCCGAGGTCGATCTTGACCTGGACCAGGGACTGCTGGAGTTCATCGGACGTTCGCTGCCGCACAACTCCGAACAGTTCTACCATCGGGTTTACAACTGGCTCGACGAATACCTGCGTGCCCCACGCGTGGAGACCACGGTGAACATGCGCTTGGACTATCTGGACACCAGTTCTTCCAAACACCTGTACAACATCTTCCAGAAGCTCGATGCCGTGAGCGAACGGGGTCAACGTGTGCAGGTGAACTGGCACTACGAGACCGGCGACGAGGAAATGGCCGAGACCGGTAAGGACTACCAGAGCTTCTTCAAACTGGACTTCAACTTCATTGAAGTGAAGGACCTGTTCTGAGCGTTCGAAACCCACCAATGAAAGAAGCCCGCGATCGCGGGCTTCTTTC
Organism: uncultured Chryseobacterium sp.; assembly: GCA_964592515.1. Lineage (GTDB taxonomy): Bacteria > Bacteroidota > Bacteroidia > Flavobacteriales_F > PHOS-HE28 > PHOS-HE28. The sequence continues at coordinate 40,034 of CAZQFG010000003.1, forward strand.
ATTCGCATCCGTAGGTCCTTCGTATCAGAGCAGTTCGTTCGCCAGATTGGCCAGCGGGCTGCGTTCTCCTTTCTCCAGGGTGATATGCGCGAACAGGGGGTCGCCCTTGGCCTTGTCGATCAAGTAGCTGAGGCCGTTGCTCTCCGTGTCCAGGAAGGGCGTGTCGATCTGATGCACATCGCCAGTGAACACGATCTTGGTGCCTTCACCCGCGCGGCTGATCACGGTCTTCACCTCCAACGGGGTGAGGTTCTGTGCCTCATCGACAATGAAGAAGATGTTGGCCAGACTGCGTCCACGGATGTAGGCCAACGGTGCAATGGCGATCTTCTCGTTCTCCAGCATCTCGTCAATGCGCTTCGGCGTGCTATCGTGCTTTTCGAACTGGCCCTTGATCAGCTTGAGGTTATCCCACAAGGGCTGCATGTACGGGTCCAATTTGCTCTGGATGTCGCCGGGCAGATAACCAATGTCCTTGTTGCTCAATGGCACCACGGGGCGTGTCACGTAGATCTGGCGATAATCACGGCGCTGTTCCAATGCACAAGCCAGGGCGAGCAGCGTTTTACCGGTACCTGCAGCACCTTGCAAGGTCACCAGCTTGATCTCCGGATCCAACAGGGCGCTCATGGCCAGCGCCTGTTCCGCGTTCTTCGGACCGATCCCGAACACGCTCTGCTTCTCCACGCGGTCCACATGACCTGTGCGCGGATCGTACTTCGCGAGGATGCTCTTCTTCTTGTGTTTGAGAATGAAGAAGTGATTGCCCTTGGGCTTTTCCATGCCCAGTTCCGAAACCTCGATGCTGCCCTCGGAGAACAACCGATCGATGCGCTCTTCAGAGTAGTCATCCACAACTGTGCGGCCGGTGTAGAGCTTCTCACGCACATCGCGCACCTTGCCGGTGAGGTAATCCTCGGACAGCAGGTTCAGGCTTTTGGCCTTCAGTCGGAGCGCAATGTCCTTGGTGACCAACACCACCTTACGACCAGGGTTCTGGCGTTGCAGGGTAAGGGTGGCGTTCAGGATCTGGTGATCGTTCTTGGCGTCGGCAAAGACCTTGGTGGCATCCACGCCGTTCAGGTCATGCTTGGCCACCACCTTGAACTTGCCGTGCGTGGGCCCGTTCAACGGTATCCAATCGGTCAGCACATCGGTCTTCGCGATGTCATCCAGATGGCGGATGAACTCCCGCGCTTCAAAGTTGATGGTGTCATTTCCTTTCTTGAACGTGTCGAGCTCTTCCAGGACTTGTATCGGGATGGCCACGTCGTGCTCTTCAAAGTTCTCGATGGCCGAGTGGTCGTAGAGGATCACGGAGGTATCCAGTACGAAGATCTTGCGGTCTTTTTTCTTCATTCGATCAAGGAACGGTGTGCATCAAAGCTATCCGCCACTTTTCCGGAAGCCGGATCCATGTGGATCGCACTTATCCACGATCGATCGTGTTCATCAACGGAACATCAGCACAGTGTAGGGCGTGTGTAAAAAATGAAGCGGGGACCACCGTTTTGGCGATCCCCGCTCCCATCCGACGTTGGCCTTGGCCTCCATCGTATGCCCTCATTCCTTGCGCCCTCCATGGGTGATAGCACCCTATGGAGCGATCCCTTGTGGGGGCACGTCTGGCATGCCGCCCGGGTCGTAGCTGGGTTTCTTACCAAACCCGCCGTAAGCCGTGGCTCACGATGTGCATCGACCCTTTCCCGTTGTGCGTTTCAGCACGATCGAATGATGCAATGAACGTTGGTGAGCCGAAAGTACCCCAGTGACCTTGCGGACATCAAGTTTTTCGACCCCGGTTTATCCACAAGTTGTGCACCGCCACTATCACTGCGCCACTTGGATCAAGCGTATCACACGCACGCCATCGGGGCCCAGCAGACGAACGCTGTAGACGCCGCTGGACTGTTCGCCCAATTGCAGCCATTGGCGCCCTTGTACCGTGGTGTTCTGCCAATGAGCCACGCGTGCGCCGTTCGGTGCGATCACATCCACCACCCGATGATCGTCCGGCATGATCAGCAATTGTCCTTCGGGGTGTTGGCCGCCCCACTGTATGCGCGAACGCTCCGCAACATCACCAACACCCGTGCAGGGGTCGATCACAACAGCGACGAAAGACTGTGCATCGGTGCATGGTGCCACGCCTTCGATCTCGTAGGTGTACAAACCCGAAGCACCTGTTGATGGCACCAGGGTCCCATCGAACGCCCCACCGCCCGGCGCGGTCCATGTGCCCCCTTCATCGGCACCGGCCAACAAGGTGAGCAGATCGATGGACGCACCGTTCACGCAAACGGTGTGTGTGGTGCTCGTTCCCACGTTCGGCGCCGCGTTCACCGTGATCGATATCGC
>CAZQFG010000004.1:0-41354 GCA_964592515.1 uncultured Chryseobacterium sp.
TGAAGTACACCGTGGAGAACACCCGCGTGGAGGAGAAGACCGACTACGAGAAGCTTACCATTGAGGTGACCACCGACGGTAGCATCACACCGAAGAACTCGTTGCAGGAGGCCGCCAAGATCCTCATTCACCACTTCATGCTGTTCAGCGATGAGCGCATCAGCCTGGAGGTGGAAGAGCGTGGAAGCACCAGCAGCAGCGATAGCGAGGAGTTCGACGAGACGAGCCTGCATATGCGCCAGCTCCTGAAGACCAAGTTGGTCGACATGGACCTCAGCGTGCGTGCTCTCAACTGCCTCAAGGCGGCCGATATTGAGACCCTTGGCGATCTGGTGAGCTACAACAAGAACGACCTGTTGAAGTTCCGCAACTTCGGGAAGAAGAGCCTGACCGAACTGGAGGACCTGGTGGAGAACAAGGGCCTGAACTTCGGCATGAACGTGAGCAAGTACAAACTGGACAAGGAGTAAGCCAGTTGCCAGTTGGCAGTTGGCGAGCGGAATCCCGCAAGCCAGCCCACTGACAACCGACAACTGACAACCGAATAGTCATGAGACACGGAAATAAGAACAACGCACTGGGTCGCAAGAAGGCGCACCGCGACGCCCTGATGAGCAACCTGGCCATCTCGTTGATCGAGCACAAGCGCATTGAAACGACGCTGGCCAAGGCCCGTGCACTGCGCCGCTACGTGGAGCCCTTGATCACCAAGAGCAAGGAGGATACCACCCACAGCCGTCGCGTGGTGTTCAGTGAGTTGCAGAACAAGGAGGCCACGGCAGTCCTGTTCCGCGATGTGGCCCCCAAGGTGGCCAGCCGTCCCGGTGGTTATGTGCGCATCATCAAGTTGGGCAACCGCTTGGGTGATGCCGCCGAAATGGCCATGATCGAGCTGGTGGACTTCAATACCACCTACACCAAGGAAAAGGCCGGTACCGCCGCCAAGAAGACCCGTCGCACCCGCAAATCCGCTGGCGCGAAGAAGACCGACGAAGCTACCAGTGCCAGCACTGAGACGTCTGCTGAATAAGCATCGGTCCGAACCATCTGCAAAGGGCGCCGTGATAGGCGCCCTTTGTCGTTCATGTAGATGCGTGATCGGATTATGAACAGGTGTGGATGATCCGTTCGGAAATCGTCGCTCGCTCGGGGTATCTTCGCGGCCAGAACCGAAGCATATCCCCGAACATGCTTGTAAGCCAGCGCCCCGAAGCAGTCCTTTTGTTGAAAGATGGCACGCTTTTCAGGGGTCGGGCGATAGGGCATATCGGAATCTCCACCGGAGAGATCTGCTTCAATACCGGTATGACCGGTTACCAGGAGATTTTCACGGACCCCAGCTACACGGGCCAGATCATGGCCATGGCTTCGCCGCACATCGGGAACTACGGTGTGAAGAACGGCGAGGAGGAAAGCTCCAAGGTCTCCATTGCAGGCCTGGTGGTGAAGAAGTTCAGTCATGTGTGGAGCCGTCCAGGTGGTACTTCCTCCTTGGATGACATGCTGCGTATGGCTGGAGTGGTAGGTATAAGTGACGTGGATACCCGCAGGCTTGTGCGCCACATCAGGGACCACGGCGCACAGAACGCCATCATCAGCAGTACCGAGATGGACCTGGAAGTGCTGAAGGCGCGATTGGCAGCGGTGCCCAGCATGGAAGGGTTGGAGATCTCCAGTACGGTATCCACCAAGGACGCTTACGAGGTAGGTGAGAAGCAAGCAGCTTTCCGTGTTGCCTTGCTGGACTTTGGTGTGAAACGGAATATTGAACGCTGTTTGGTGGAGCGCGACTGCCATGTGCGGGTGTTCCCTATGGGCAGCACCGTGGCTGAAGTGTTGGCTTGGGCGCCGGACGGCATCATGCTGAGCAATGGCCCTGGCGATCCCGGTGCCATGCCAGACTCTGTTGAGCAGGTGAAGGCATTGGTAGCCAGCGGGCTTCCTGTCTTCGGCATCTGTTTGGGACACCAACTGCTGGCCGAGAGCATGGGCATGCGCACCGAGAAGATGCACCATGGTCACCGGGGCATCAATCATCCGATCAAGGACCTTACCACCGGCCATGATGAGGTCACCTCGCAGAACCACGGATTCGTGGTGAAGCGCAGTGACGCGGAAGCGAATACCGCTGTGGAGATCACCCATGTGCATCTCAACGATGGCAGTGTTGCCGGGATCAGGCTGAAGGGAAGGCCGGTGTTCAGTGTGCAATATCACCCAGAAGCGGGTCCAGGTCCTTACGATAGCCGCTACCTGTTCGACCGCTTCGTGACGCAGATGCGCACCGCTGCCGAAGAACGCCAGAAAAGCACCCAGAACGCTTAATACCATACAGATGAGCTTGATCGCCAAGATCCAGGCCCGCGAAGTGCTCGATTCGCGCGGTAACCCCACCATTGAAGTGGATGTTTGGACCGATACCGGACACATGGGACGCGCTGCCGTGCCCAGCGGGGCCAGCACCGGTGCCCACGAGGCCGTGGAATTGCGCGATGGTGAGAAGAAGCGCTATTTGGGAAAGGGTGTTCGCAAAGCGGTGGAGAACGTGAACAACACCTTGAACAATGAACTGCACGGTGCTCTGGTGACCGAGCAGTCCATGATCGACAAGGCCATGATCGCGTTGGACGGCACTCCGAACAAGAGTAATCTTGGAGCGAACGCCATTCTTGGTGTGAGCTTGGCCGTGGCCAAGGCCGCTGCAGGCGAGGCTGGTCTGCCGCTGTACCGCTACGTGGGTGGGGTGAACGCCTCGACCCTACCTGTGCCATTGATGAACATCCTAAATGGCGGTGCGCATGCCGACAACAAGGTGGATGTGCAGGAGTTCATGATCATGCCTGTTGGTGCAAGACACTTCGCCGAGGGTTTGCGCATGGGGGCGGAGGTATTCCATGCACTGAAGGCCGTGCTGAAGAAGAAAGGCCTGAGCACCAACGTGGGCGATGAGGGCGGCTTCGCTCCCGATCTGGCCAGCAATGAAGATGCATTGAAGTTGGTAATGCAGGCCATTGAAGCGGCAGGCTACAAGCCAGGTCAGGACATTGTGCTTGCTCTGGATTGCGCGAGCACTGAGTTCTACGACGCCAAGAAGAAGCGCTACAAGTTGGAAAGCACAGGTGATGTGCTTACGAGCGATGAGATGGTGGCCATGTGGGCCGACTGGGCGAAACGCTATCCGATCGTGAGCATTGAGGATGGAATGGCGGAGGATGATTGGGCCGGATGGAAGAAGCTCACAGAGACCCTTGGCGCCAAGGTGCAGCTTGTTGGTGACGACCTCTTCGTAACCAACACCGAGCGTTTGGGCCAGGGGATCAGCAAGGGTATTGCCAACAGCATACTCGTGAAGGTGAACCAGATCGGTACGCTCACAGAAACGATCGAGGCTGTTGAAATGGCCCACCGAGCGGGCTATACCAGCATCATGAGCCACCGCAGCGGAGAGACCGAGGACAGTACCATAGCCGACCTGGCCGTGGCGCTGAACTGCGGCATGATCAAGACCGGAAGTGCCAGCCGTAGTGATAGGATCGCCAAATACAACCAGCTGCTCCGCATCGAGGAGCAGTTGGGCCATGCTGCTCGCTATCCCGGACGAAGCCTTCGGTATGTGTGATAGTAGCTTGGCTGTTGGAGCAACAATAAATAAGGGGCCGAAAAGGCCCCTTATTCATTCGATGGAGATCGTTCGTTAACGCACTACCAACTTGCCGATCTTGGAATGGCTTCCGGTGCCATCAACAAAGCGAAGCTGGTAGTGGCCAGATGCAACGCCAACAAGGTCGTATTGCATGGATGGGCCTTGAAGCGATTGCCAACTCACCACACGCCCCCGGCCATCGATAAGCTGCACATTACCGGTGCGTATGGGGCCATCGAACTGCAGGAGCGTCGAACCATGTGCAGGGTTCGGGGCAATGGTCCAATGACCGTCAGCGAGGACATGCTCGGGCGTACCAACGGCGCTCTTGCGCCACGCGAGCACATATTCCCCTGCCTTCGCACCCGAAATGTCAATACGCCCGATCTTGTCAGTTGGGTTGCCCAGCACGCTCAAGGTCTGCTGCGGGAAACGGCTCCAAGCCCAAGTGGCATCGGGGCGATAAAGGAGCACCAAGCTGTCCTCGTTGAAGACCACCCCTTCCGCGTTCTCCATAAGCCCTGCATCCAAGGCGGCCGTGATATTGGGGCGCCCATCATAGCTGAAACGTGCGTTGAGCTGTGCGGTCTGTGGAATGGCACCGCTGATCCGCCAGTAACGGTCCGGAGAGACCACGTAAGCGAACGGAGCATCCGTGCCGTCATCGGCCGCAACCCAAGCCTCCTCCAAGTGAACAGTGAAGGGCTCCGGGGTCTGCACAACGGTCAACCGTAGATCAGTGTGGTAGTAGATCTCCGTACCAGGGCCGGTAAGCGTATCGCGGTCGTATGTAACTGCCTGGCTGATGCGTTCGTCCGCGTTCAGCACGACCCACTTGGTAATGAACGGTGGTGCGACATCGGCCGAACACTGCGTACCGCCCAAGAGAATGGGTGCCGGGCTGGTCCACTCATTCCCGGATGCATCAATACAGGTTATCGACATCGGCACATTGTTGTAAGGCGATGACGGTCCGCGTTGCTTCTGGCTGATGGTGATCTGTGTAGGGTAAGTGCCCTGCGGAGTGGGGGTGGCGTTCACGCTGAACGAATCGACCTCGAATGCGGCCCAGCCCGGTTGGAAGATCCAGTCGTCGAAGAAGTCGTTCATCGGCATCAGCGTGAATGCCGTCAAATGGTCGCGCAGCATGGTACTGTTAACCGCCCGGAACGCATTGTACTGCAGAAAGCTGGTCATGCCCGCAATGAAGAGGCTGTCGCCGAGGTAACTGCGCAGGGTATGAAGCACGTCAGCTCCTTTATTGTAGCTGTGCTCTCCGTAGGTCCATTGCTGCGGCACGTCGGCCAAGGCCCACCAGCCTTGGTCAAGCAAATGTGCCTGCTGCACCATTTGACGGTGGTTGGTGCGTACTTCGCTCATATAGCCCTCCCTGCCATACACCTCTTCCAGAAAGAGGTAGCTCAGGTATTCGGCGAAGCCTTCGTTGAGGTACATCTCCTCGGCACGTTCACAGGTGATCAGGTCTCCGAACCACTGGTGGGCCAGCTCATGCGCCATGATGTTCTCATAGGCCAGTGTTCCATTGGCGATACTCCTGGGATAATGGATGCTGGTGCTGTGTTCCATGGCACCTTGGGTGGTGAGCACGTAGCCGACCTTGTTCCAACTGTATGGTCCGAACCAACGCTCAAATCGCTCGAAAGCGTTCGAAAGGTGCTGGAATGAGTTCTTCATGGCCGCAGTGTCTCCGGCGGCAGCGACCAAAAGGACCGGTATTTCAACTCCCGTAGTGCTTTGGAAAGTACTGTGCACTTCCCTGTAGTCCGCAGCTGCCACGGACGCCAGGTAGGAAGGGATGGGTTCCGCAATGGACCAGTGGGTTACAATTGTATCGCCGTCAAGCTGGGTAATTGCCGTGCGCGCTCCGTTGCACCAACTGCCACGACCTCCATTGGTCTTGATCTCGAAATCGAAGGAACAGCGCTCTGTGAAGTTGTCCACACAGGGGAACCATGCCCTGCCGAAGGAATGCGGGGTGTTCTGGAATGCCACTCCGAGGTTATAGGTCAGTGCAGGCGAGGTGTAGAAACCGCCGAAGCCGCTCGGGTCGGTCACAGGGTCGCCGCGGTAATGGACACTGAACGAAAGCGTGTCTTCCGGGGAAAAGGGCTGGGGCAATTCAACATGGACCAGGTCTCCGATGTGGGTATGGGACAGAGCGCCTGTTTGAGAGGTGATCGAATCGATCGTTAGCGCCTTCAGATGCAGGTCCAATTGTGTTTGGCCTGCCTGTCTGGGGCTTGCCGTGATCGTGCACATACCAGCGATGTTGTCGCCCAGCGTGAGGTCAAGCACAATGCGCTGGTGAAGAACATCCCACGGCCATTGGGCAAGCGGGCCATCTTTGACCACGCCTGCATGCAGGTGGTGTTTGCTGGACTTGCAATCTGGCTGGGCGAAAGCGGAGCTGGATCGGAGGATGAAGATCGTAACCAGCAGTGTGCCGGTGAAATACGGACGGAGCATGGGTGCGAAGGTCGGGGGTAACTTTACGATGAACAGTGAGTTAGGTTACGATGTTATTGATGGTAGGGATTCCTAACTTTGATTTGGGGTCTTGGGATCCCACCAATCGCCATGAAGCCCAGCACCGAGCTCCACGACCTCATCAAGTCACTGACAAAGTCGGAGAAGCGCTTCTTCAAGTTGCATTCGGCACTACAGTCGGGTGATAAGAACTATCTGCGTCTGTTCGATGCGATCGACAAGCAGAAGATCTACGACGAGGAGGCGATCAAGAAGCAGTTCGCCAAGGAGACCTTCATTCGCCACCTTCCATCAGAGAAGAACCACCTGTACAAACTGATCCTGAAAGCCCTTCGTGCCTATCATGCAGAGAGCTCGGTGAGCGGCATCCTGAAGCAGGAGATCAAGAACATCGAGATCCTGTACCAGAAGGCCTTGTACGTGGAGTGCAATAAGCTGCTGCACAGGGCCAAGCGCATCGCCCGGGAGAACGAACGGTTCTATTACTGGTTCGAGCTTTTGAACTGGGAGAAGATGTTGTTGGAAGAAGCATATGAGTCCGGTGAGTTCACGAAGGACCTGGATGCCCTGATTGAGGAGGAACGAGAAGTGATCGAGAAGCTTCGCAACCTGGCGGCCTATCACATCCTTTACTCCAAGATCAACTACGTGTTCAGGAGCGGTGGATATGTGCGTACGGACGAGGAGCATGCCATGGTGGAGGAGATCAGCGAGCACCCGTTGATCAAGGGCAAGAACACGGCACTTTCACGCAGGGCGGCCACCATTTGCTACTACACACAGGGTTTCTGTGGTTGGGCGAAGCGCGATTGGCGCATCAGCTTGGAGAAGTTCCAACGGGTGAAACAGATACTTGATGAGAACGAGCCCATCAAGTCCGACCTGCCGAAGCGATATATCCGGACGCTCCACTACATCATCAACGCACAGATCGAGCTGTTCGATCTGAAGAGCGCCGCAGAGAACATCCGGCTAATGCGCTCATTGCCTGGCAAGGATGGATTCATCGGCATCAACATCGAATCGCAGGTCTTCGTGGCCAGCTTCCTGAGCGAATTGCGGCTGCTGGAACGTGCCGGTGAACATGCAAAGGCATTGGAACTGGTGCCGGCGGTGTTGGAGGGGATGGAGGAAATGGGCGATCGCCTGCACAAGGAGAACGAGATCGAGTTCCACTATGCTTTAGCCTTGATACACTTCGGTGCTGGTCAAGTGAACAAAGCCCTGTTCTGGCTGAACAAGGTGTTGAATGAGAACGAGCCAACGTTGCGCCAGGATATCTTCACCTATGCACGGTTGTTCAATCTGGTGGTGCATTACGAGCTGGGCAATTTCGATCTGCTGGAGTATATCGTGCGTTCCACGCAGCGCTTCCTCAGCAAGCGCCAACGCGCCTATCAGGTGGAGGTCACGTTGATCGAGCACATCAAGAAATTGGCCCGTGCACAGGACCCGGCCACCAAGCGCGAACTGTTCCGCTCTTTGCACCACGAACTGACACCCTTGCTGAAGGACCCCAATGAGGGCCTTGTGCTGAAGTATTTCAACGTGATGGCCTGGGTGGAAAGCAATGAACAGGGTGTGCCGTTCAGCGATGTGGTGCGCGCGAAAGGGAAGGCGAAATAGTGCGCGTGCTCAAGGCAGTGGTTTTGCCACCGCGGTCACTCTGAACTCTGTGCGTCGGTTGGCCTGGTGCTCCTCTTCGGTACACTCCACACCATCAACACAGCGGTTCACCGGACGGCTCTCACCATAGCCTTTGGCCTTCAGCCTTGAAGCTTCAACCCCTTTGCGGATCAGGTAGTCGACAGCGCTGTTAGCCCGTGCATCGCTGAGCACCAGGTTGTAGGTATCCGATGCCCTGCTGTCGGTATGCGAACTGAGCTCGAAGGAAAGGTTCGGATTGTCCATGAATAATCGTGCGACCTTATCCAGTTCAAGGGCAGCATCAGCACGTATGTCCCAACGGTCGTAATCGTAGTAGATGTTCTCGATAACGATCGGTTTGTTCAGTATCACCTCGTCCAAATGGAAGTCCTCGTTCCATGTCCGGCTAGTTCGCAAACCTGCGGTACGTATGTCCCGGCTTTCCGTGAACATGCCGTCCTTGCTGCCTTGTACGCGGTATTCCTGTCCTTTGGTAAGCGGGAAAGCATAGGTGCCATCGGGCCCAGTGGTCGCCATCGTCCGTTCGCCAGTGGTTAGATTGATCAAGGTTATTTCCACATTGCTCATCGGCTGACCAGAGGTGGATGATGTGAATCGACCCTTCACCATGAACGTGGGGTCGTGTGCCAGAAAGGAGTGGATGCGATCGACACCTGTCCGGTTACTGCTCAAGTATCCGTTGCTACCGCCATTCATGGGAACGAACGCGAAGTCATCCTGCAATGAGTTGATCGGATAGTTCAGGTTCTCCGGTGCCGACCATTCATCGTCAGTAAGCACTGTCCGAAAGATGTCCAGACCGCCCAGGTTACGATGGCCGTTGGAGGAGAAGTAGAGCGTGTCACCATCAAGTGTGGGGAACATTTCGTTAGCCGCCGTGTTGACCGTGGGCCCCAGGTTGCGTGGATATCCCCAGGTGCCATCTGCCTGCAGGTCGCAGCGGTAAATGTCCGTTCCTCCAAAACCACCAGGCATATCACTGATGTAGTAAAGGATGCGACCATCCGCGGAAAGAGCGGGATGTCCTGCAGAGAAATCCGCTCCGTTGTAGGCGAACGACTTGATGTCCTGCCAGCTTCCATCGGCAGTGCGCTCAGCCTTGAAGATCATCAAGTGGCTGATGGCCCGATCATCCTTGTTGATCCGGTGCTTGTAGTAGTCGCTCCGGGTGAAGTAGAGCTCGTTCCCACTGGTTGAGCAAACGGCAGGTCCATCGTGATAGAGCCCGTTAACATCGCCGTCCAATGGTCTCACTTCACTCCAGTTCCCACTCGCATCCGGCTTGGTGGTGTACATATCAAGGAACGAGGCTCCGTTCCATGGGTTCGTGTTACGTCCTGTTCCCGACCGTTCAGCGGTCAATAGAAGCCCACCTTGGAACGGTTGGGCGCTGAACATGCTGGAAGCACCCGGTATGTTCAATAGGCGCACTGTGTACAGGGTAGTGTCCGCATAGAAGCTGTCATTTGCGGCAATGCCATGGGCCAATTCGCGTACCACCGGGTCGTCCGGGCGTTCAGCCAAGACCTTTTCGATCTGGCGCGAGGCTTCCCCTGTCCGGCCCAAGCTCTGAAGAACACGACCATAGGCCAATGCCTGGTCTCCGGCAAGTGGCGTGGTACGGTCGGCATAGGCATACCAGCTGGCGGCCCGCTTGGCATCGCCGAGTTGCACGTATGCATTGGCCGTGCGCAATGCCGCATCCCTGTCGTCCAACGTCTTGAAGGCCTTCTCGTAACTGCGTACCGCATCGGCGTAGGCCATGCGTTCGTAGGCCTTGTCCGCTTTGGTCAAATGTTGCTGGGCACATCCCGCTAATAGGATGGCCAGCATGATCGAATGCGTGGTGTACTTCATCGGTCGGAGGGGTCAGAAGTAGCGAGGGGTCTTGATCTTTATCAGGTCGCGTCCGAAGTCCATGCCCAGCATCACTTCGTGGCTTCCACTGGTGTAGGTGCGAAGCTTGGAGGTGCTCATGTCGTATGCATACCCGGCCCTGATCTGGGGCGTTACTTGAAATTCGATCATGCCAACGAAGGCGTCGCCCGTGCGATAGCCTAGGCCGAACCACACCCTTTCACGATACAGCAGGTTGCAGTTGATGTCTGCCTGTGCAGGCGCATCGGGCAGGTATTTGATGAGCGTGCTCGGTTTGATGTCGAACGACTCGCTCAGCGGGAAGACCTTGCCTGCATGGAGGTAGTAGTGTTGGGTGTAGTAATGGTCAAGTGCATTGCCCACCGCAGGCCTGATCTTGCCATCAGCAGCTACGATCGTGGGTATGGACAACCCGACGAATGAGGTGGCATTGTACCAGTATGCACCAAAGCCGAATCGGCCTACCCGCGCGTTGTTGATGTTGCCTTGGTATACTTGGTCGTTGTTATCCCAGTACACAAGGTCGTTGAACTGTGCAGAGTAGAGTGAAAGGCCGGCGCGCAATCCCAGCGAGAGCTTGCTCCGGTCGCCCAATTTCAGGTGATAAGCGTAGTGGGCGGACATGTCGAGGTCGCGGCTGATGCCGATGCGGTCGTGAACGATGCTGAAGCCAAGGCCCATTCGCTCGTTCATCACGGGGCCGTCAACAGCGAGAACACTGGTGCGTGGTGCGCCATCCACCTGCACCCATTGTGATCGGTGCAGCAGGCTGCTGCTGATGTAGCCATGTGTACCGGCATATGCCGGATTGATCAACAGGCCATTGAACATGTACTGGCTGATCATGACCTCCTGTTGAGCGCTGAGCCTGGCGCATGTGGCCAAGGTCAGGCAGAGCATGGCGATGTAGCGATATTGCAGCATGGTCGTTTTGCCTTGGTGTGGATCAGCGACGGAGGTCGACATAACCCTGTAGTGTGCGTTGGCCATTGTTCACGGACAGAATGGCGAAGTAGGTGCCGTTCGGCAGCTCACCTCCATTGAGGCTTTCGCCTGTCCAGTCATTGCGGTAGTTGATGCGCTCGAACACCTTGTTCCCCCAGCGGTTCATGATGATGAGCTGGTTGGTCGGGTAGGCATCGAGCCCACGGATGAAGAATGTGTCGTTCGCGCCATCACCGTTGGGAGTGAAGCCCGTGGGCATGGCCAGGTCGCTGGGTTGCGTTAGCACCACCTCTATGGTGTTGGAGCATCCGTTCGCGTCTGTGACGATCAGAGCGTAAGTGCCAGCGCCGAGCGCAGACAGGTCTTCCGAGTTGCCGCCATTGCTCCATGCAAAGCTGTAGGGCGATTGTCCACCCGAGACGGTCACATCAATGCTACCGTCCTGCCCTAGCCAACTGCTCACGTTGTATCCACCTTGGTAGATCGATAGGGTCGTGTCGATCTCGAGGCTTGGAGGTGCGTTCACGCTATAGCTGCCTTGTGCGGTGCATCCATTGGCATCAGAAACGGATACGGTGTAGCTCCCTGCGCTCAGGCCCAACAGGTCCTCGGTGGTGGCTCCGGTGCTCCAGGTGATCTGGAACGGTGCGGTGCCGCTCGTGATGTTCAGGTCGATAGCCCCGGCATTGACCCCGGCGCATTGTTCGTCGGTGATCGTGGCATTGATCAATGTGGCAGGAGTGCCGGTAATGGTCGGGCTAAGTGAGGTGTTACATCCATTGGCATCGGTGATCGTCACCGTGTAGTTGCCCGCAGCTGCAGCAGGAAGGTCCTCGGTGGTCTGGCCATTGCTCCAGTTCGTTGCGAACGGTCCGGTACCTCCGCTGATGTTCAGGTCGATCGCGCCATTGGACGCGCCACAATTGGCATTCGTGGTAGAGGCCACTGCCTCCAGGGCATCAGGCTCGTTGATGGTCGTGCAGTCCTGTGCCGTGCAGCCTTGTGCATCGGTCACCAGCACGCAGTAGTTCCCAGGGCCAAGGTCTCCCAGGGTTTGTTGACCGCCCATGGCACCGTTCGGGCCGGTCCAAGCGTAAGTGTAAATGGGTGAACCTCCGTTGGCCAAAGCCGAAATGCTTCCATCGTTGGCACCTTGACAGCTGATGGCGGTACCACCGGGTTGGAGGTTTACCAATGTGCCTGCCTCCAAGGGCAGAGGTGCGGTAAGTGTGTAGGTCTGTTGCAGTATGCAGCCATTCAGGTCAGTTACCGAGGCCGTGTAGACGCCAGCGGTAAGGGCGGTGATGTTCGCGTCAGAGGAAACGAATCCGTTCGGCCCCGCCCATGAGATCGTGTAACCACCGCTTCCTCCGGTAATGGTCAGTGCGATTGAACCATCCGTAGCTCCTGCACAAGAGATGTTGTGCTCGCCGAATTCGCTGAGCGCTGCCGAAACGGTCAAGGCTTCTCCGGGTTGTAACAATGTGATCGAGCTGGTGATCGCGCAGGCGTTGGCATCCGTAATGGTCAGCGAATAAGTTCCGGCGTATGCTCCGCTCAGCGTGGTCGTTCCGCTCAATGGTCCGCTGGGCCCTTGCCACTGGTAGATGTATGGAGCGGAGCCGCCGTTGACCGTTGCGTTCATCTCGCCATCACTTCCTCCAAAGCAGCTGATATTCGTGCCGCTGGGTTGCAGTGATGCCGAGAGCTCCATATCAGGCAGGCTTGTTGGACTCGTTAGGGTGATCGAGGTATCCGCTGTGCAGCCGTTCGCATCGGTGATGGTGATGGTGTAGTTGCCTGCCGCCAGTTGCTCCAACGTATTGCCCGTTCCGCTGTATCCGTTGGGGCCGGTTATATCGATGGCGTACGGCGCTGTGCCACCTGCTGGATCCAGTTGAACGGTACCGCTGCTATCGCCAAGGCATTGGATGTTGTACAACCCGTAGAAGGACAAGTTCGCATTGGTGTTGATCGGTTCAGGACCTGCGATGGTCGTGCTCACTTGAGCGGTGCAACCAAGAGCATCGATCAGGTTCAGCGTGTAGCTGCCATCGACAAGTTGCTGGATGTCGAGGTCGTTGGATGTGAATCCTTGCGGACCGCTCCAGGACGTTGTGAAGGGTGCGATGCCACCGATCAAGCTGACAGTGATGCTTCCTTGGTCATCGTTCGGGCATGGACCTGGCTGCGGTTCAAGCGTCACGAAGACAGGTGGTGCTGGTTCCAACGAGATGGTCTGTTGTACGGCGCATCCGTTCACGTCAACAATGGTGATGGTATAGGTCCCTGCACTAAGGGCGGTGAGATCGGGCGCTGTAGCTGTGAACCCATTGGGCCCGACCCATGTGATGCTGTACGGTGCACCGCCGCCGGTGATCGTTGTGGATAATGTGCCGTCGTCCGCCGTGCAACTGGTGCCGTAGCCACCGATGTCACTGGCCAATAAGGTGACCTGGAGCGTGTCTGGTTCCGTCAGTTCAATTGAACTTGTGGTCGTGCAACCGTTCGCATCCGTTACGAGTACGGAATAGTCTCCCGCGATGAGGTTGGTCGGTTGCGCATCGTTGGAGGCGTATCCGTTCGGACCGCTCCAATTGTACGCATAGGCAGGTGTTCCCCCACTTACGACGCTGCTGATAACGCCAGTGTTCGTCCCGGCGCATGCGATGTTGTCACCACTTGGAAGAATGGAGCTGGCAAGCGTGATCACAAAGGGTGGCGGTGGCACCAGCGTGGTCGAGGTCTCCTGTACGCACTGGTTCTCGTCGGTCACTATGAGGGTATACGTGCCCGGTGCGAGACCATCAATGAAGGCAGCTGTGGATGCGTACCCATCGGGACCGCTCCATTGCAGTTGGTATCCGGGTGTGCCGCCGCTGATCGTTGCAGTAATGGAACCATCCGCATTCTCCGCGCAGCTCACAGAGCCTCCGTTGGGATAAGCGGAAGCGGTCAGTTCCGCATTGATCGCAGGCGGCGCTGTAAGGGTGACTGTGCTCTGTTCTGTGCACCCGTTCGCATCTGTCACAACAACAGTGTAGCTGCCTGCCGAAACATTGGTCACATCTTCCAGTTCGATCCCGTTGCTCCAGCTATAGGTGTAGGGAGCCGAGCCGCCATCAACGGTCAGGTCGATGTTGCCGTCCGCAGAGAGTGCGCAACTGGTGTTGAACGCACCGATCGTGGTCGTGCTACTGGAGAGTTGAATGCTGGGAGGAGCCGAGAGCGTAGCGGTGGCCATTGCGAGGCAGCCGTTGGCATCAGTAACGGAAGCTTGGTAGGTGCCTGCTCCAAGTCCGGTAAGGTCCTCATCTGTGGAGTTGAGGCCAAGGCCATCAGTCCAGTTGATGGCGAAAGGCGCTGCGCCTCCGCTGATCGCCAGGTCTATGGTGCCGTTGGTGGCTCCAGCACACGGCAGCTCTGTGCCCGATGGCCATGTCGATGTCGTGATCGTGAGGCTTGGTGGCGTTGGATCGGAAATGCTGACCGACGTACTGGTGGAACAGCCGTTCTGGTCGGTTACAGTGAGATCATAGTTACCGCTTGATAGATCCTCTGTTGTTGGCGTGTTGGCACTGAATCCATCGGGCCCCGTCCATGCATAGGTGTAAGGAGCAGTGCCGCCGGATACTGCGGCAGTGATCGATGCCAGACTACCAGGAGCACATGAAGCGCTGGAGATGGTGGTCTGCACCGCTAAGGGAGCTGGTGCCGTTATCACCACGGAAGTGTCGATCCCACAACCGAAGGCGTCCACCACGCTCAGGAGATAGGTGCCGGGATCCAGTCCTGAAAGGTCCTGGATGTTCGTGCTCTGGCCCGAGACCGGGTCGTACCAAGTTTGGGAATACGGAGCGTTGCCCCCTATGATGGTCAGGTCCACGCTGCCGTTGAACGTATTATGGCAGCTGGCATTGGTGGCAGCGAGCGTTACATCAAGAGGTGCTGTCGGACCAAGGATCCCGAAGGAGATGTACTTGGGGGTGTCGCAACCGTTGTTGTCGATGATCTCCGCCTGATAAAGCCCCGGGGATAGCCCGGTGATCAGCGGACCCGTGACCGGTGGGTTCGTGTTCCAGGTAACCGTGAACGAGTTGCTGGCCCCGCTCAGTGTCAGGTTGATGAAGCCGTCGTTGGTGCCAAAGCAGCTCACGTGCGAATAGTCCTCCACCAAGGCAAGGATCGGCTCGCTACTGTCGCTGATGGTTACGTTCGCACTGGTCGTACATCCGTTCGCATCCGTCACTTCCACCGTGAATGTTCCAATGTCCAGCCCCGTCGCGGTGGCGTCGGTCTGTACAGGCGAAGTGTTCCATTGATAGGTGTAGGGTGCAGTGCCCCCGTTTGCGCTCACTGTTGCGGTTCCTGTGGCGGCGGTGTTACACAGTACGTTGGTGAATGAAGTGATCTCAGCCACAAGTGGTTCGGAAGGACCGGTGATGGAGACCGATGCAGAGGCCGTGCTACCCTGTGAATCCTCAACGATCACGGTGTATGCGCCAACCCCTACACCCACCAGCAGTGCGCCGTTCTGTGCCGGAATGGTGCTCCATGTAAAGAAGTAAGGCGGAACGCCACCGTTCACCACGGCTTCAGCGCTTCCGCTCTGGTCGTTGTGGCAGGCAACAGAGGTCACGTTGCCGATGACCACTTCCAGAGATCCACCGCCATCGAACGGTGAATGTTCGGTCACCAAGGAAGGTGTAGCGCTCAGCAAGAACGCACTGGTCGCGGAAAAGACCAGTGTTAGTGAACGCCATGTCGACTTGAATGCCGGGAACTGTTGGTCGAATAGCATGCGATACGGTCTAAGCCATGAACATGCACCATGCGGAACAGCAGGGCCGCGTTCAGGTGGGCCGTTTTACCGGATATCGGACCAAAAGGTTCCGGCCTTGCGCTAGGCTTCGCGAGCTTTCCGC
This sequence comes from uncultured Chryseobacterium sp., assembly GCA_964592515.1. Lineage (GTDB taxonomy): Bacteria > Bacteroidota > Bacteroidia > Flavobacteriales_F > PHOS-HE28 > PHOS-HE28. The sequence goes on from CAZQFG010000004.1 coordinate 15,568, forward strand.
TGCAGGAGGACCGCGTGCAGGGCTATCCCGGCAGCCACGCTCACGTTCAGTGATCCGATAGTGCCTGCCATGGGTATCCGCACCAGTTCATCAGCCATGCGCAGAACGGCGTCGGAAATGCCCTCGTCCTCGGCGCCCATCACCACCACCAGTGGACCGGAAAGGTCGGCCTGGTCCAAAGTGGTCGTCGCTTTCTCAGTACATGCAATGATGCGTGCGCCATGTTCCCGAGCCCTGTTCAGGCCATCGGTCAAGCGGGTCACCCTGCAGACCGGGTTGCGGAGCAAAGCACCGGCCGAGCTTTTGACCGCATCGGGTCCAAGGCGGGCGGTACCGGTCTTGGGCACCAGCAAGGCATGTGCACCGAAACACTCGGCGCTACGTGCAATGGCGCCCATGTTCCGCACATCGGTAACACCGTCAAGGGCCATGATCAGGGGGGTAAGGCCCCGTTCATAGGCCATGGTGATCACTTCGTCCAGGTCCTGTTCATCCACCTGGCTCAGAAAGGCCACTACGCCTTGGTGCTCGGCGCGTGTCAGGCGATCCAGCTTTTCGGAGGGCACCGGCTGCCAGGGCACACCGCGCTCCACGGCCAACTGCCTGATCTCACGGATCCCTTCCCCACCAGCATCACGGCGCACCAACAAGCGCTCCACGTTCTTGCCCGCACGCAGGGCTTCTATCACGGGCCATACGCCACAGATCAGGTCCTTGTCCGCCATATTCGTTCTTGCTGGTGTTCCGGTTGGCCTCAAAGGTGGGGCCTTTGCGAGCGATGAGGGAACGCGCCCGAGAATTTTCTGAGATGGTCAGTTCGAGTAGACCCTTCCATTGCGCCAACTTTCCACGTTGCGGTACCAAGCTCCCTTGAGCAAGGGGTCGCGCTCCAGGACCAGGTCGTTGTCGCTCAATTGGTCAGTTCGTTTCACGAACGTGAAGGAAGAGCTCATCAGGTTGTTCTCTTCTCCATACACCCAGGTCTCACCGTTCTCGGCCTTGTGTATGGAGGTTGGCGTGCCGAAGATGATCAGCACAAGGCCCCTGTCGGTGCGCCATCCTTCCACCGAGGAGGTGAAGTGCCTGTTGGCGCTTTCCACGCGGCCGTAGTAGGTGCGAATGGCATCGCGGGCTTTTTCGCGGTCACCGGTGCAGTCCATCCAGAACTTCTCGATCGCCTTGCGCAGGTCGTCCTGCTTGGTGATACGTTCATATTCCTGCATGCTTGTGATGTAGCGCAACGGCTTCAGCATGTCCTGTGGTGATGCGGCGTATGGATAGCAGTCAGCGAACGTGAACAGTGAATAACCTCGTGCATCGACGGAATCCAATTGGAACCGAAGTGCACCGGTCTTCAGGTCGTTCAGCAGGAAGGTGCCATCGGCATCCACGTTCAGCACGAATGAACTGTCCGGAGTGCGTTCGGTCTTCTTCGTGGAATTACTGAACACGGGAGCCGGCAGGGAGGCTTCCGCAGGAACATGGACCGCCTTCAGGGTGGCATTGGCGAATGCATCACAGCGCACTTTCACGGTCGTTCCCGGCCTGAAATGGTCGGTGAAGTAGGGGAGGCCATTGCGCGGGTCCACCGGCATGAAGTACTGACGGATCGCCGTTTCTCGCCGGTCAACGCGGATGAAGGTGGTGGCCTGGGTCTCGCGGTTCAGGTCACGTGCCGTAACGCGGAGCACAAAGGACTTATGCTCGTTCCTGCGCAGATCGATGCTCCCGATCAGTTCCTTTTCAATGCCAGGGTCATCACTCTTGTCGTGCACCAATGTACTGGCACTGTCCAACAAGACCTTCGAACCCCACTCGGGAAAGGCCTCGTAGGTGATGCGCAGTACTGCTTTGTATGGCCCACCGCTGCCGTCGCTCTTGTAAAGCAGGTCGCGCGTGGGCAGTTTGTAATAGAGCGTTGAGCGTTCCGGGGCATGGTGATAGATCCGTGCTTCCAATCGCAATTGGTCCGCACCCTTGCCATACATGTAGGCCACGTTGTCGCGCGTCACGCTCGTGGAGGAGCTGCATGCGGAAAGCAGCACCAACAGTGCCGCAAGAATGAAGAGGTGTTGACGGTGCCTCATCATGATCTGCTGACATCTTCGCCTTCAAAGGCGCGTTGAAGCAATTTGTCGTGCAGGCCCTTATTGGTCTTGGCGCCCAATTCCTTCAGCATCTCTACCTGTCGCACCAGATTGCCCGGGCCTTCGCTCAGTTTGCCAAGGGCTTTCTCGTAGCTGTCCTTGGCATCGTTCACATGCTTTCCGATGCGGCCCAGGTCTTCTGTGAAACCCACGAACTTCTCATATAACGCACCGGCGCGTTCTGCGATGGCCAGGTGGTTCTTGGCAATGCGTTCATGCTTCCAGATGCCGTGAATTGTGCGGAGCGTGGCCATGAGCGTGCTATGCGTCACCATCACCACCTGCCTGTCATATGCCTCTTGGAAGATCTCCGGGCGCTCCTTCAGTGCAAGCAGGAAGGCTGGTTCGATCGGCACGAACATCAGTACGAAATCAACGCTGCGCACACCGTAGATCTTGGTGTAGTCCTTTTCGGATAGTCCCTTGGCATGTGCCCGCAGGCTGTCCACGTGGAGCTTTAATGCTCGCTCTTTTTCCGCTTGGTCCGATGAGGCCGAAAAGCGCTCGTAGTTCACGAGTGAGACCTTGCTGTCAATGATCAGGTGCTTATCGTCCGGCAGGAAGATCACCGCATCTGGGCGCAATCGCGAACCATCGGCCTGTGTGGTGCTTTCCTGCATGCTGTATTCCTGCCCCTTGATCAGACCCGAGCTGTCCAGCAATCTTTCCAGGATCATCTCCCCCCACGCACCCTGTGCCTGGGTATCGCCCTTCAAGGCCTTGGTCAGGTCATTGGCCTCCTGGCTCAGGCGCTGGTTCTGCTCCACCAACTTGCCGATCTCGATCTTCAGGTGGTGGCGTTCCTTCCCTTCCGTCTGGTAGGCCTCTTGCACCTGGCGCTGGAACTCGGTGATGCGTTCCTGCAGGGGCTTCAGGATGGTGCCCAGCTTTTCCTGCTGCTGCTCGTTGAGCTCGCGACCGCGTTGTGTGAGCAATCTATTGGCGATGTTCTCGAACTCGGTGGTCATTCGCGCCTGCAGATGTTCGATCTCCGCTTTTTGTTCCTGCAGACGTGTGGCCAAGGCTCGCCCTCGTTCCTGCTCAGTAGCTAGTTCGCTGTTCAGTTGAACGATGCGGCCCGTGCGCTCCTCCATGGCGTTCGCCGCCTCGGCAATGCGCCGTTCCAGATCGGCCTTTTCGCGTGCCTGCTGTTCGCGTAGCATGTTCACCAGGCCGGTCTCCTTGTTGCGCGACCACATGGCATGGGCAAAGGCGCCCAACGCGATGCCTAGGGCAAGTCCAATGAGAATGGAGAGGATGTCCATGTGCCGCACGAAGTTAACGCTGTGCGCGCCCTTCAATTATCAAGGATCACCACCAGGGTGCCAACGGGTACCCGGTCGTACAGGGCGATGATGTCAGTGTTGCGCATGCGGATGCAGCCCATGGAGCTTGGTGTGCCCAGCGATCGCTCGTTGGCGGTGCCATGGATGTAGATCATGCGTTCCCGGCTGTCCACATTGCCGCCTAGGTTCACGCCTTCTTCCACACCTTCGAGCCAGAGTATCCGCGAGGTGATCCAATCCTTGTCCACGCCAGCGAAGTCAGGGTCGGCAAGGTCGCCAGTGAACTCGCGGTCGCGCAGGATACCCAGTTCGGGCACATCATCGCCGTGTTTGCTGCAAATGCGGTGCAGTCCCGTTGGGGTGCAATAGCTATCCCGTTCGCAGCCCGGGCCGTTGGTGGCGGTTGCCACAGTGAAGGTATGCTCAAGCGTTTTCCCCCGCACATGGTACATGGTCTGGCGGCGTATGGAAACGTAAAGCAGGTCTGCAGTGCGATCATAGAGTGGATACCGGGCCTCCATATAGTCCAGCAGCAGGTCGATGAGACCCTGGCCGGCTGTTGGTGCCGAGGTGGGGTGCGCGGGAATTCCCGTGGCACACCAGATCGCCGTTATCAGCACCACCGTCAGCATGTCGAAATCTATGAACGCCTTTTGGCCAATGATGTTGGCCTCTGGTTCAAATGATCGACCATGGATCGTTGGTCTTGAAGGCTGCGCACACAACGTGGGCCCATGGCAGCCACAGCCATCAGAACAGGCTGGTGAAACCGAAGTGGATCTTTCCGCCGCGCAGCAGCACTGGGTTGTCGAATTGCCTGCCAAGGGCATAGGTAAGGCTGAACAGACCGGCCTTGGTCTCGAAGGTGGTGCCTGCGCCGAAGCCCAGCGGTGCGTCCGTGACCAGCGTTGCCTGAGAGGCATCTTCCCACCAGCCTTGGTCCACGAACAGGAAGAAGTTCGCGTTCTCTTCGTAGATGTACCGATATTCAACTGTGCCCACCGCATAGGAGCTGCAATAGATCGAAGCCTCGTCCACACCGCGTAGGGTCTTGAGGCCACCAACACGGTACAGCTCATTGCGATAGAGGTTGTCGTTCACCATCCATCCACCTTGTGCGGCCAGTCGTATGGTGCTGCGGCGCTTGATGGGCACGTGCAGCACGGCTTGCCCGTCGATCTCGTATTGGACGGTGGCTATGGTGGGCGCTTGTTCCGCTTGGGTCACTATGGCAGTGGAGGTTCGCTTACGTCCCGCCGAACCTTCCAGGGTAAGGAAGTGTCCGCTCCTCGGGTTGAACCGGTAGTCGAACCGCTCGCGGGTCAGTCCCAGACCATAGCTCAACAGGTCCACATCGGCCAGGCCTGCCGGTGCGGTTGTGAGGTTGCCCAAGCGGTTCGATGATCGGTTGTTCACGAACAGGCTCAACTTGTCGCCCCTGCTCATCAGATAGTCAAGTCCAGCCTTGGCGGCCACTTCAAGGAAGGTCGTGTCGCGCCGGAACAACTTAAGCGAAAGGTCGATACCGAAGGGCGAGCTGAACAGGTTCGGGACCGCGAAGCCCAGGCGTAGGTCCTGTGTCTGGTCCTGAAGCTTCCGCCAGTTGAGGTTGATGGCCTCGCCTCGTTTCAGTGCATTGCGCAAGCGGAGGTCCAGGTCGCCCGTGATAGTGACCTTGCCCGTGTTCGGGTCTGGCTGCACGCCGAGTATGCCATTAATGGAACTGGCCTTTTTGGCATCGAGGAAGAGGTAGAGCTTGGTCTGGTCCTGGCCGAACTGAACATACGGCCGTTGCTTCTGCGTCACGAAGGGAAGTTCGCGGATGCGGCGCTCCAGCGCGATGATAAGGGCTTCATTGTAAGGGTCACCGGGCCTGATACCGAAGTGGGCATGCAGGAAGCGCATGTTGGTCCGGGCCGTACCCTTGATCACCACGCTGTCGATCGTTACGGCGCGACCCATGTCGAGTTTCACTGTAGCATACAGGCCAAGGGTATCCTGTCGCAGGTCGGCGAGCCATGCTTTCGCGAAGGGGTGGCCGTTGTTCTCGCAGCGCACCACCAGGTCCTCCAGCAGGCGTGTCACCTGTGCCGGACTGATCGGCCTTCCCGCGTAAAGCCTCTCCCGGAAACGGGCCTCGCTAGCGATCTCTGGCGCCACTCCACTACCCGAGAGCATGGCCCATTGATACCGTTGGCCAACATGCAAAGGGCACGTGGTGGTAGTGCTATCCGATGTGCAGCTATCAATGGAGGCTTCGAGGTAGCCGTTGCTGTAAAGTAGGTTCAGCAGTTTTCGACCCTCTTTCTGCGCATCCCGCGCTGAGCCGACCTGCACGGGACGTGTCCACTTTGCCGGCAGAGCTGTATCCGCCAGGAAGACAATGTTGTGCCGTTGTGCTCCGGCCCTTGCTGCCAGCGTTACCAGCGCGAACGCCAGTAGGTTCCTGATCTGCGCCGTTCCGTTCATGGAAGCGCCCAGTTGATCGGCCCCATGCCCTGCTGAACAAGCAGTTCATTGGTTCGCCGGAAATGACCGCAGCCAATGAAGCCGCGGTATGCTGAAAGAGGGGAGGGGTGCGGGGCCTTCAAGACGTGATGCCTGCTCGTGTCGATAAGCGGCTCTTTGTTCTGGGCATAGCGGCCCCAGAGCAGGAAGACAAGGCCCGATCGCTGTTCCGATAGTCTTCGGATGGCCAGGTCAGTGAACGGCTCCCAGCCCCGGCCTTGGTGCGAGCCGGCCTCGTTCGCCCTCACGGTCAGTGTTGCGTTCAATAGCAATACGCCTTGGCGTGCCCACGGGCTCAAGTTCCCACTGGTGGGACGGGCCACGCCCAGGTCGCGCTCCAACTCCGTGAACATGTTCTGTAGTGAAGGGGGCGGCGGTACTCCGTCCGGAACCGAGAAACAAAGACCATGGGCCTGCCCCGGGCCGTGGTAGGGGTCCTGGCCCAGGATCACCACCTTTACCGACCTGAAAGGTGTCAGCTTGAACGCGTTGAAGATGTCGCCACTCTTGGGGTAAACGGGGAATTGTGCCTTTTCGCGCAGCAGAAAGTCCCGCAATTGGGCGTTCAATGGCGAACGAAAGGCTTCTTCCAACGGTTCGAACCAGCCCTCGCCAATATCCGGTAACCGACGTTCGTTGTTATGGAGGGCATCGTCGCTCATTTCAATTCACAGGTGCTCTTCGCAGGTTGTTGAAACTTTTTCCGGGGCCGTCCGTTACAGGGGCTAACTTTGGGGAGTGTCCTCGACGATAGACCGCCCCGGAACACAAAAGAACGAACGATGAAAAAGGTGCTCCTGATCCTTGCCGCAGTGGTGACCACGAGTGTGTTGCTCAGTTCCTGTGGTAGTTCCCATTCCTGCCCTGCATACGGTAAGGTCACCAAGGTGCCTGCCGAGCATCGCGCCTGATCCAGGCCGTTCACGTCATCCATTGTTTCCTGAAAGCCCGGGCCTAACGGCTCGGGCTTACCTGTTTGTTAACGATCTGGTGCCCTGGTCAGAGGTAGGTGAAGGTCACCTCCTGAATAAGGTCCGGCGATACACTTCGGGCCACCGGACAGCCGTGGGCAGTGGCCTCCATCAGTTCGCGCTGATCAGCGGTCAAGGCAGCATCCATGGTCAGATGCACCTCCACGCGGTGTACACGCCGCGGGTCAGAGGCCATATGCTTCACCACACGGGCCTCGGTCCCTTGCAGCACGAAGCCTTTGGCTCGGGAAACGATGTCCATTGTTGTGATCATACAGGCCGCCAATGAGGTGGCCAGCAGGTCGGTGGGCGAAAAGGCGGCCCCTTTCCCTTGGTTATCCACCGGGGCATCCGTTGGAAATCGCTCGCCGCTGCGCACGTGCAAGCATTCGGTGCGGAGGTCGTCCAGTTGGGTCACATGTGCCGTATCCATGGTCGTGGGTGTACTGATCGCGGCAAGGTAACGTTGGCATACCGTAGCTTTGTGTGTCGCTCTGACCATGCGTTGGATTTTTTCCCTTGTTGCCCTGATGGTGCTTGCCTTTCACACGAAGGCGCAGCAGACCATTTATGATGAAACGAGGGTCCTCTATCGGAGCCAATGGTCCGGAGGGCTCATCATCCATGGAGATGGATGGGGGCTTCAGGTATACCGAGGTATTCACCGAACGGCCAAGGTGGTGCGCCTCTACGGCTTTGAAATGGTGGGTATGAAGCACCCGAAGGAGGTGAAGAGCTTCAATCCGTACTACGATAATTCGCGGGGCTATTTCTACGGGAAACTGAACGCCCTCACCATTCTGCGGCCTACCATTGGGGGTAAGCATCTTATTACGGACAAGATCCGCCGGTCAGGGGTTGAGGTGAATTATGTGTGGGGCATTGGACCTTCCATCGGACTGGCGAAACCGGTCTATTTGCAGATCGGAAAGCCGGACGCCATCCCCTACCAGAACATCGTGACGGAGCGCTACGATCCGGCGATCCATGATGTGCAGAACATCTATGGCCGGGCCTCCTGGTTCACCGGTGTGGGCGAGATCAGGCCATATATCGGCGGCTTCGGCCGCTTCGGTTTCAACTTCGAACATTCGGGCCATGCCGATGGTATCAAGGCCATTGAAGTGGGGTGCACACTGGATGCCTACCCCACGGTCGTTCCCATCATGGCCGAGATGGAAGGGGTGACGAACAAACAGTTCTTCTGGGAGTTCTACCTCGCCCTTCAGTTCGGCAAGAAGTACACACAATGAGCGAGAGCGTGATAGAGGTGAAGGAGCGCCAACGCAAGCCCGATTGGCTGCGCGTGAAGCTGCCCACCGGCGAGAATTTCAGGAAGGTGGCCAGCATCGTGGGCGAGCACAAGCTGCACACCATCTGCCAGAGCGGTAATTGCCCCAACATGGGCGAATGCTGGGGCGAGGGCACTGCCACCTTCATGATCCTGGGCAACGTGTGCACCCGCAGTTGCGGCTTCTGCGCAGTGGCCACCGGAAGGCCCGAGGCCGTGGACCCCTTCGAACCCGCTCGCGTGGCCCGCAGTGTGGAGCTCATGGGCGTGAAGCACTGCGTGATCACCAGCGTGGATCGTGATGATCTGAAGGACGGTGGCTCCGACATCTGGGCTAAGACCATTCGCGCCATCCGCCGCCGCAGCCCAGGCACCACCATGGAGACCCTGATCCCTGATTTTCAAGGGAAATGGGAGAACCTGCAAGTGGTGCTCGATGCCGCGCCCGAGATCCTCAGCCACAACCTGGAGACCGTGCGCCGCCTTACCAAGGAGGTGCGCATCCAGGCCAAGTACGACCGCAGCCTGGAAGTGCTGATGCGCTCCAAGCGTGCCGGCCTTCGCACCAAGAGCGGCGTTATGCTCGGTCTCGGCGAAAGTGAGCAGGAAGTGCTGGAGACCATGGATGATCTCCTGAGCGTTGGCGTGGACATTCTCACCTTGGGCCAATACCTGCAGCCCACCAAGGAGCACCTCGCCGTACAGGAGTTCGTGCACCCTGATACGTTCGCCAAGTACAAGGCCATCGGTCTGGAGAAAGGCTTTCGCTATGTGGAGAGCGGCCCGCTGGTGCGGAGCAGCTACCATGCGGAGAAGCACTTGTTCTGAAGAACGACCAAGCGTTGGCCATCGATCGTTCTCTGGGTTCCGGACAACGGTCCACAAGGACACTGATCACTGAAGACCATGAAGATCGCCATCAACGGATTCGGACGCATCGGACGGGTAACAGCACGTCTGCTGCTTCAACGGAACGATGTGGAGCTGGTGGCCGTGAACGATCTCACGGACACGCACACGCTTGCACACTTGTTCAAGTACGACAGCGTGCATGGTGTGTTCGCAGGCGAGGTGTCGCATGATGATGCTCACCTTATTCTCGGAGGCCGGAAGATCAAGGCCTTCGCGGCGAAGGATCCTGCGACCTTGCCGTGGAAGGAGCTTGGCATCGACCTCGTGATCGAGAGCACGGGTCACTTCCTGACCCGCGAGTCCGCTTCAGCCCATTTGATCGCTGGCGCCAAGCGCGTGATCCTTTCCGCACCTGCCAAGGATGCGGACATCCCCAGCGTGGTGCTGGGCGTGAACGATCACATCCTGAAGGGCGACGAGCCCATCATCAGCAATGCGAGCTGCACCACGAACTGTGCGGCGCCGATGATCATGGGCATCCAGGAGCTCTGCCACATCGAGGATGGCTTCATCACCACTGTGCACAGCTTCACCGGCGACCAGCGCCTGCACGACGCGCCGCACAAGGACCTGCGGCGCGCGCGCGCGGCCACGGTGAGCATGGTGCCCACCACCACCGGTGCTGCCAAGGCCATCACACGCATCTTTCCCGAGCTCGATGGTCGCCTCGGCGGCGGCGGCATCCGCGTGCCTGTCCCCGACGGCTCCATCACCGACATTACCTGCCGTGTGAAGGACCTGAAGACGGCCGACGAGATCAACGCGTACTTCAAGTCGCTCGCCGAAGGGCGGCTGAAGGGGATACTTCGCTACACTGAGGATCCCATCGTGAGCGTGGACATCGTGGGTGATCCGCACAGCTGCATCTTCGACGCACAGCTCACCAGCGTGGTGGGCAACATGGTGAAGGTGATGGGTTGGTACGACAACGAGTACGGCTACAGCTCGCGTCTGGTCGACCTGGTGGTGAAGCTCGGAGCGATCGCGAAGTAGGCCCTGCACTTCTTCACACCGCCGGACCACCCGTGATGTGCACATCCCCGCTCAAGGGGCCATCGCTCATCCGTTTCATCAGCTTCAGTTCCTGGCCATCAAAGGTGGCGTAGGTGTAGTAGCTGATCCAATCACCGAGATTCGTGTATCGGCTACCTGGCGCGATCTCCATATCGATGGGCAGGTGGCGATGACCGAAGATCATGTGGTCGTAGTGCTGCTTTTTCAGTTCGTCCCTGCAGTACTGCACCAGCCATTCCTTGTCAGCGCCCAGCCACTTGCGGTCGTTCTCGTAGCTCTTCTTCCGGCTGCGGCCGCTGAGGAAATCGCCCAACCACAGAGCGAAGTTGGGGTGCAGTCGTGCGAAGAGCCATTGACAGACAGGGTTGCGGAACACGCCCTTGATGAACTTGTAGCCATGGTCGCCGGGGCCAAGGCCATCTCCATGACCGATGTAGAAGCGTTTGCCGGCGATCTCACGAACGATGGGCTCACGATGCACGATCACGCCCGTCTCTTTCGGCACGTAATCGAAGATCCACATATCGTGGTTGCCGATGAACAGATGCACGGGAATGCCACGGTCTGTGAGCTCGGCCATTTTGCCAAGCAGCCGCACATGCCCCCGGGGTACGGCCTTTTTCCACTCGAACCAGAAGTCGAAGAGGTCGCCCAGCAAGTGGATCTCCGCAGCATCCTTCGCCGCTTCATCCAGGAAGGCGCAGATACGTTTCTCCCGCGCCACACTGCTTTCCCCATCGGGCACGCCGAGGTGGAAGTCGCTCAGGAAATGGATCTTTTGGCCAGGCTGCATGCAGCGCGAAGATCGGTCTTTCCTGCGCTCTCCTGATCGGCGAAGGATGTGCCGGTGCCTGGGTCAGGGCTTCAGTTTGCGCAGGGCCTTGGTAGGGTCCATGCGCTCAATGGCGAACACGAAGCGTATACGGTCACCGATGTCACGGGCTGCATCCTCCTCTTCCTTGCGGATGCGGTCCGACACGTAGAGCGGGAACCACACTTCAAGCACATCGCGGATCACGGGAATGCCCAGTCCTGCCTCGAAATAGGTCGCAGTGCTGGTGCTGCTGCCGGCTTCAGTGATGGTGGTCATCGGCACCCATCCCGCACTGGCGAACGCAGCGATGGGAAGCTTGAAGGGGAAGTCGAGCTCGGCGTTCAACGAGGCGGTCCATGAGTCGCTTCCACCTTGTGCGAATGGTGTCTTGAAGCCGCCCTGCTGTTTGTTGAACTGTTGTCCAGTGAAACCATTGCTTGCGCCGCGCTCCAGATAGGCGTGGTCGTAGAGCAGGTCTTCCGGGCCCCAGGTGAGTCCCCAGGCCTGAAGTGTGCTTCTCAGTCCAGGGTCGCCAAGGAAGCTGCCACCGAACGCCCTGAGGCGCAGTTGTTTGCCATCGGCATTGTAGGTGAAGGCACGCTTGATCTCAATGGATGCGCGCATGAAGTTCCCTTCCTCAGGCGTGTCCTGCGCCAACAGGGTCAATTGGATCCATGTGGGTCCAAGCTTGCGGTCGTTGCGGGCCGTGTATTGGAGCTCTGCGTTGTATTGCTCGAACAGCGGCAGGCTCGACGGGAATTGGTGGTCGGGGTCGCTGAGGATGGCCTCGTAGGCATTGATGTAAATGCCGCGAAGACCGATGCTGTGCTGCCAGGGGCGGCTGAGCGGGTCACGCTTCAGGTCGAAGACAATGTGCGGGGCCACTTTCTCGTAGGCGGCCACGTTGCCATGGTCCTGGTAGATGGAGGAGGAGCGCAGGTTCAAGCCCAGGTGGATGTTCTGGAAGAGGGAGCTTTCCAGCCGGTCGAAGTGGCGTTCGATGCGCGCCGCACCACCGACCCGCTGACTGGCGAAGCCGTATAGCGGAGCCACCACCCATTCGGTGCGCTGGCTGGGGAAGAGGGTGTTGTAGGCGGCGAGTCCCAATTGAAGACCATCGTGCCCGTTCCAAGCGGCTACAGGCGTCCAGTACACACTACTGCGGTCGTCCTTCTCAATACCTGCGAACCACTTCAACTCGGGTTTCGCCCAGCGGCGGAACAACCCATGGCTGCGCACTTCGTTGTTACGACGGTCGATGTCCAGGGTGCGGGCGCCGGCGTCGATGCGGATGCGGTCGGCATTAAGCCAGGGAAGGGTTTCTGTCCTTTGCCAAACATCCGACGAAGGATGCGCATCAATAACGATACGTGAGGACCCTGAGGAACTTTCATCAAATCGAATGGTGTCCGGTCGTATCCACACTGTTCCTAGGGAGTCATTGCCGCTCCATGCAGTGACAGGGATTGGTGGGCTATACCTGATCCCACGAGACTTCACGGTGATGTTGGAGCCGTTCAATTGTCTTGCAGAAAAGTCGAGTTTCCCATTCGTGCCGATCAGTCCATCGAACATCCACCCAAGGTCCTTCCCGCTCTCCCGCTCGAACACGCGGCGCACATCCTCCGGTTGCGGATGCCTGAATTTCCATTCCTCGAAGTAGGCGTGCATGCAGCGATCGAAGAGCGTATCGCCGAGGTAGGCGAACAGGTGATCGAAGACCAGTGCGGTCTTGCCATACACGATACCCCCGTAGTTGATCTGCGTGTAGTCGTGTGCGCACTGCTCAATGGGCTGGTCCAGGTTGCGGCGCGCATTAAGGCGGTACATGGCCTCGCTGCGGAAGCGATGTCCATCCTTCAAGTGTCCGAAGAGCTTTTGTTCGCCGGGTACCCCGATGCCCGGTGTGCTGTTGGGGTAGCGCAGCCGCATGTACCGAAGTTCAACGAAGCTGTTCATGCCTTCATCCATCCACGGATGGTCGCGCTCGTTGCTGGCCAGGATGCCATAGAACCAGTTGTGGCCAACCTCGTGCGCGATCACATTGTCCAGGCTCTCGGCGCTGCCCATGTTGCCGATGATGGTGATCATCGGATACTCCATGCCGCCGCCCGCGCTGATGGTGCCATCCACCGCAGTGCAGAAGTCGTAAGGGTATTCGCCCACCCACTCGCTGTAGCGCAGCACGCTCTGGTTCAGTGACTCGATCCCCACGGCCTTCCATTCCTCCGCGTTCTTCGGGGTGAACAGGGCCCAGGTGGTCACCGTGCGGCCGCTTCGGGGCAGCACCACTTTTCCTTTGCGCACAACGAAGCGCTTGTCGGCGAACCACGCAAAGTCATGCACGTTGTCCTGCACGTAGCGCAGGGTCTTCATTTTGGTTGAAGAGACCGGGAACTGGTTGTAGAGCGGCTTGCCCGTGTTGATGTCGGTCATGGGCTCCGGATACTTCCACTCCCCTGAGGCCATGCGGTCCATCAGTTCGCGTTCCTGTTCGTTCTGGAGTACGCCCGTCGCACCCACCACGTAGTTCGTAGGCAAGGTGATGGTCACATCGTAGCTGCCGAACTCGCTGTAGAACTCGCCCTGGGTGAGGTAGGGCATGGCGTGCCAGCCGTTCTTGTCGAATACCGCTGGCTTCGGGAACCACTGGGTGATGTGGTAGGCTTGGCCCGTGTGTCCGAGCCGCGAGAACTTGCTGTCGGGCACCTTTACACGAAAGGGTGTGCTGATGGCCACCGACGCGCCCGTGGTCAGGGGTGTGTTCAGCTTGATCCAACTGATATCGCCATGCACAGGGTGGTAGCCCCAGGTCAGACGCGCACCGTTCGCGGTGAAATCCAGGCTGTCGATCCAGCCACGCTCTTCTTCCTTGGCGAAGTGTAGGTCCAGATCGCCGGAGGCGGCCAACTGCTTGCTTAGCGCGGTGTGCTTGTCACGGTACGCGTTCGGCCACAGGTGGATCCAGATCGTGTCGAGCGTGGTCGGGCTGTTGTTGGTGTACGTGAAGGTCTCCTGCGCATGCAGGTAGTGCCCGCTATCCTCCAACCTCACCTCAATGGTGTGGTCCACGCGTTGCTGGAAGTAGGCGGTGCGTCCATCGTTCTGTGCGCTGGACACCAAGGCCTGAGGAAGACAGGCCAAGAGGATGACGTTTTGGTACATGTGGCGAAGGGTGTACATGTGACGGCCCGTGTGCCACATGGGTTACAGGGTCACTTGCCCAGCAGTTCGGCAAGCCGCTGCTCCAGCTGTTCGCCGCGCAGACCCTTGTCCAGGATCTTGCCTTCGCGGTCCACCAGCACGGTATACGGGATGCCGGTCACACCGTATTCCTGCGCGGCCGCATTGTTCCAGAAGCCCAGGTCGCTCACATGTTTCCAGGGCAACCCATCGTCCTGGATGGCCTTTACCCAGGCGGCGTGGTCGCGGTCCAGCGAGACCCCAAGGATCTCGAAGCCTTTCTTGTTGAAGCGGTCGTACACGCGCTTCACATTGGGGTTCTCCATGCGGCAGGGACGGCACCAGCTGGCCCAGAAATCGATCAGTACGATCTTGCCGCGCAGGTCGCTCAATGCGTAGCTGCCTCCTTCGGGCGTGTTCTGGCGGATCTCCGGGGCCTCACTTCCGATCGGCAGCAGGTTGCTGAGGCGTTTCATTTCCTCTTCCTGCATCTTCATCTGGATCTCCTGCTGCTCAATGCGATCCACCTGATCGCGGAACATGGCGAAGAAGCTGGAGCGGCCCATCACCGGACGCAGGTCGTTGCGCACCTTCTTGAACAGCTCGAACTCGTCCTGCATGCTCAGCTTGTTCACAGCGGTGAGGGATGCCGGCGTGTTGCTGTGCTCAAGCACGAACTGCTTGCATTGCTCGTGGAACGCGGCGTTCATCGCATTGAAGGCTTTGATGGAAGCCGTGTCACCCGGTGTCGCACTGATCTTGGCGCGCAGTGCTTCGCGTTGGGCGTCGTAGGCGCGTGCGTCGCTGTAGAACTTCAACAGGGCATCGGTATGCACGGAACCACTGGCCTTGATGGGTTGTGCGAGCGAACCGACCTTGGCCTCGATGGTGAGTTCTTCCGCGCTGTCCAAGGCAACGATCAGTTGTTCGTTGTCCAGACCGATGCGGTAGAAGTCCAGCGGCAAGCCAATGGTCTTCAGAACACCCTTGCCCTCAGCGTCCAGTTTCACGGAGTCTACATGGTAGGGCAGATTGTTCTCGAAGCGATCGAAGTACACGGTCTTCCCTCCGGCGCCTTCCACGGACAGCGTGATGGCCCGTTTCGCGGGACCGCTCTCACAGGATGCGAGGGTCAGTGATGCAGCGATGAGCGCTATGATCGAACGGTTCATGATCGGAACGGTTTCTATGCTTCCAACAGTCGACGTACCACATCGTTCGCCCGTTTCGGGTCGGCCTTGCCCTTGGTGCCTTTCATCACCTCGCCCATGAAGAGGCCGAGCAGGCCCTTGTTGCCGTTGCGGTAGGCCTCCACTTTGTCCGGGTATTGGGCCATGGCCTGTTGCATGATGGCCGTGATCTGGTCCTCGTTGGTGCTCTGCACCAGGTCGTGCTTCACGGCGAGTTCTTCCGCAGTGGCCGATGCGTTCTCTAGCATCAGCGGGAAGAGCTTCTGGCTCGCGATGGTATGGCTCACCTTGCCCGCATCGATCAGCTGTACCAGACCGGCCAGGCGTTCAGCGGCAATGGGGAACTGCTCCATGGGCAGGCCACGCTCGTTCATCCAGCTGCGCACGTCGCCCATCACCCAGTTGGCAGCGCCTTTGAAGTTGTTCGTCCGGGCGATCACGGCCTCGTAATAGAGCGCGGTGGCCTTGTCGTCCGTGAGGATCCCCGCGTCGTAGTCGCTCAGGCCGAGCTTCTGGGTGTATTTGGCTCGCAGCTCGCGGGGCAGGGGAGGCATCTCCTTGCGAATGGCCTCCTTGGCAGCCTCGCTCACCGTGAGGGGTTGCAGGTCTGGTTCGGGGAAGTAGCGGTAGTCATGCGCCAGTTCCTTGCTACGCATGCCCACGGTGCTGCCCTTGCCAGCGTCGAAGGTGCGCGTCTCCATGTGGATCACACCGCCCGCGTCCAGGATCTCGCTCTGCCGCTGTGCCTCGTATTCAATGGCCCGCATCACGTTGCGGAAGCTGTTCATGTTCTTCACCTCGCAACGCGTGCCGAAGGTCTCGGAACCGATGGGACGCAAGCTGATGTTCGCATCGCAACGCAAACTGCCTTCCTCCATATTGCCGTCGCAGATGTCCAGGTAGCGCACCAGGCGGCGGATCTCCACCAGATAGTCGTAGGCCTCCTGTCCGCTACGGATGTCGGGTTCGCTGACGATCTCGATCAGCGGCACACCGGCGCGGTTCAGGTCCACCAGCGTGTTGAAGGGGTCCACATCGTGGATGCTCTTGCCGGCATCCTCCTCCATGTGGATTCGCGTGATGCCGATCCGTTTCTCGCCGCCTTCAACGGGGATGATCACATGGCCCTTGGTGCAAATGGGCGTATGGTCCTGCGTGATCTGGTAGCCCTTGGGCAGGTCGGGGTAGAAGTAGTTCTTGCGGGCGTAGTGCATCCACGGCGCAATGGTGCAATCCGTGGCCAGGCCCATGCGCACGGCCAGCTCCACCACCTTTTTGTTGGCCACGGGCAGGGTTCCGGGGTGGCCCAGCGTCAGCGCGCTCACGTTGGTGTTCGGGTGGTCGCCATAGGCGTTGGGGTCGCTGCTGTACGCCTTGCTGGCGGTGATCAGCTGGGCGTGTACCTCCAGGCCCACCACCAGTTCATACTTCGCGCTCCAGTGGGGCGCTCCGGTGCCGGTCACGGCTTCCTTCGTGGTGCTCATCTCAGCAGCTGGCGATCAGTTCCTTCATGATCAGCGTGAGCTTCGGTTCGGCCTTCTCGGCTACACGCTGCACCATTTCGTGGGTGGTCTTTTCAATGCGGCCTTTCACGCCCATGTCGGTGATCACGCTCATGGCGAAGCAGGGAATGCCCATCTGGCGCGCGGCGATCACTTCGGGTACGGTGCTCATGCCCACGGCATCTCCACCGATCACCCGCACATAGTGGTACTCGGCCGGTGTCTCCAGCGTGGGACCCGTGAGGCCTACATAGCAGCCTTGTTGCAGGCCGATCCCGTTCGCCTCGGCAATGGCGCGGGCTTTCGCGATCAGCGCCTTGTCGTAGGGTTCGCTCATGTCCGGGAAGCGCGGTCCCAGCTCGTCGATGTTGGGGCCGATCAGCGGGTTCGGGAACAGGCAGATGTGATCGTCCAGGATCATCAGGTCGCCGGTCTCGAAGGCCGGGTTCACGCCGCCACAGGCATTGCTCACGAAGAGGCGCTGGATGCCCAGGTACTTCATCACCCGCACAGGCAGCACCACTTCGCCCATGGTCCATCCTTCGTAGAAATGGAAGCGGCCCTGCATGGCCACCACAGGCTTGCCACCGAGCATACCGAACAGCAACTTGCCGGGATGGCCTTGCACCGTGCTCACAGGGAATTCGGGAATATCGCCGTAAGGGATGGCGTACTTCACCTCGATCTCCTTGCCAAGGCCGCTCAGCCCAGTGCCCAGGATGATCCCGGTCTCGGGTACGAAGCCGTTGGTGGCCTGTTTCAGGTGGTCAGCGATGCGCTTGATGCGTTCCAACATGGCGAATGATCAGGTCGGCGAAATGTTCCGGTTCGTTCAGGATGATGGTCCGCACACCGATCGTTGCCAGAGGCAACCCTTCCAACGGGCTGCCAGCGATCACGGACCGTAGCCGGGCGGCGTCCTTCTCCGTGGTGATCAGCATTTTCGGACCGGCCGCGAAGCTACCAAAAACGTCCGCCAGCCGTTGCAGTTCCGGGGTGGTGAAGGCATGGTGGTCCGGAAAGGCGATGTGCTCCACGTGACCGCAGAGGGAACGCACGTGCATCACGAACGGCTCAGGTTGCACAATGCCGGTGAACACCAGGGCGCTGGTTTCCTGGCCGGGGAATGCAGGCACCTCCGTTCCGTCCATCCAACGGGGCTCGCCATAGGCCATGCTGGCAAAGAAGAGGTGCTGCTCCTGGTGCAGTCCCAAGCGCTGGCGCCATTCTCGCTGTTCTGCGGCAGTGGGTGTTTCCACGCATTTGGTGACCACCACCAGTTGTGCGGCCTTTGCCCGGGAACGCACGTCGCGCAGGGTTCCCGCTGGCAGCAGCGCATCGTCGCAATAGGGCCGTTGTGCCGTGGTCAGCAGGATCTTCAGCCCGGCATCCAGGGCGCGGTGTTGCAGGGCGTCGTCCAATACCACCGCCCTCACCCCGGGCACCTGCTGCTGGATCAGGTCCACGGCCTTCACCCGGTCGACGCCCACGAACACACGGGCCGCCGGGAAATTGCGCTTCACTTGCACGGGCTCATCGCCACTGTGCGCTGCGCTGTCAGTGGCCTGCACCTCGTGGATGTCGGTGCTCTTGCGACCATACCCCCTGCTCAGTGTGGCAATTGGGCGCACGCCCTCCAGCACCCGCAGCACCAGCTCCAGCATGGGCGTTTTGCCCGTGCCGCCCAAGGCCAGGTTGCCAACGGCAATGGTGGGGACGGCAGGGCGTGTGCTCTTGAACAGGCCGCTGTTGTAGAGGGCATGGCGCGCATGAAGGATGGCCCCATAGGACAGGTTGGCGGGCCAGAAATAGATCCTTCGGAGCAGCATAGCGTACTTTGCGGGAACGATCATTCAAGGCGAAAGATGCGCATCAAAGAGTTGACCGCCGCCCTCGAGGCCTGGGCGCCCCGCTCCCTGCAAGAGGATTTTGACAACAGCGGTCTCCAAGTGGGTGATCCCGATGCCGAGGTGGTTTCGGCCTTGGTCTGCCTGGATTGCACCGAAGAAGTGGTGGAAGAGGCGGCGCGGCTGGGCTGCGGGCTCATCATCAGCCACCACCCGGTCATCTTCCGCGGGCTGAAGAGCCTGGCTGGCAAGGGCCAGGTGGAGCGCACCGTGCTGGCGGCCATCCGGCACAACATTGCGTTGTTTGCCATCCACACCAACCTGGACAATGTGCTGGCCGGGGTCAATGGCGAGATCGCTGCGCGGCTGGGGCTTGCCGATGTGCAGGTGCTGGCTCCCAAGCCGGGCCAGTTGCGCAAGCTGGTCGTCTTTGTGCCTATTGACCATGCCGATGCGGTGCGCAACGCCATTTTCCAGGCCGGCGGTGGCCATGTGGGTAACTACGACGAGTGCAGTTTCACGGTGGGGGGCATGGGCACCTTCCGACCCGGCCAAGGCACCAACCCCTTCTTGGGAGAAACCGGGGTGCGCGAACAGCTGGCCGAGTTCCGGCTGGAGTTCATCTACCGCGTGCCACAGGAGGCGGTCATCCTGTCCGCCATGCGCGCCGCCCACCCGTATGAAGTGGTGGCCTACGACCTGCTGCCCCTGGCCAACCACGATCTGAGCATCGGCTCGGGGCTGATCGGTGCCCTGCCGGAACCCATGGAGGAACGTGCTTTCCTGGGGCGGTTAAAGGAGGCGTTCGGGCTGAAGGTGGTGCGCCATACGCGGCTGTTGGAACGGCCGGTGCAGAAGGTCGCATTGTGCGGAGGCTCAGGGGCTTTCCTCCTCGGCAAGGCGAAGGCCGCAGGGGCCGATGCCTACCTGACGGGCGATGTGAAGTACCACGAGTTCTTCGAGGCGGACGGGCGGTTATTGCTGGCGGATATCGGGCACTACGGCAGCGAGCAGTTCACCATGCACCTGATCCAGCGCAGGTTAGGGGAACTTTTCCCTACATTTGCCGTCCGTTTGACGGAAAAGGTCACGGACCCCATATACCATTTTTGACCCATGGCGAAGAGCGACGTGAAGGCTCCGGAGAAGGAAGTGAAGCCCACCAAGAGCAGTGCAGCATCAAAGGCTGATGTCACGGTTGCCGAGAAGCTCGTCGAACTGTACCGCCTCCAGCACGTCGACTCGCAGATCGACCGGATCCGCGTTCAGCGCGGCGAACTGCCCTTGGAAGTGCAGGACCTGGAGGATGAGGTGGCAGGTCTGGAGACCCGCCTGAAGAAGCTGCAGGACGAACTGGCCGAGATCGAAGGACAGGTGAGCGACAAGCAGAACCTGATCAAGGATGCGAAGGCCCAGATCAAGAAGTACGAAGGCCAGCAGGCCAAAGTGCGGAACAACCGCGAGTACGACAGCCTGAGCAAGGAGATCGAGTTCCAGAACCTGGAGATCCAGCTGGCCGAGAAGCGCATCAAGGAGGCCAAGGCCCAGATCGATGCGAAGAAGGCCGTGGTGGAGGAGAGCAAATCCAAGCACGATGAACGTCGCAAAGACTTGGACGTGAAGAAGAAGGAGCTGGACGATATCGTAGCTGAGACCGAGAAGGAGGAAAAGGAACTGCAGAAGCAGAGCGATGCCGCTTCCAAGCACATCGAAGAGCGTCTGTTGAGCGCCTACCACCGCATCCGCAGCAATGCACGCAACGGCCTGTCCGTGGTGCCTGTGGAGCGCGGTAGCTGCGGTGGTTGTTTCAACAGCATCCCGCCCCAGCGTCAACTGGACATCAGCAGCCACAAGAAGATCATCGTGTGCGAGCACTGCGGTCGCATCCTGGTGGATGAGTACGTGGTTGACCGTGTGCGCGGCGCCCAGTAAGCCCGATCGACCACTCGAAATAGAATAGCCCTCGGATCTCCGGGGGCTTTTTCGTTGGCCTGGTTGCCGTTGGCTATGGGCGCAGGCTCACAGTGAGCATGGTCCTGAAGCTGTTCCGCTGTTCTGTAGTGGGCTCCACAAGCTCTGGGTCGTACTGGTAATAGCTGTTCGAACTGGTCACCATGTTCAGGCCGAGGTCAAAGCCGATGTGGTCCGTGCGGTAGCCCAAGCCGCCCGCATACGTACGTTGTGCCTGACCGTGGCGCGGGTCGCTTTCCTTGTAGGGGTCTCCCACAAAACCCCAGCCCACGCGGTAATACCATGCGCCATGGCGCCACTCGGTACCCACCCGAACACTGTGTACGGGCTGGAAACTGGAAGCGATGGCCATGTTCTCGGTCGCAAAGTCGTAAACGCCGGCCTCCTGTGCCCGCATTTCCATTTTGCGGGGGTCCGTGTACGTGTAGTCCACGCTCACCAGACCGTTCTGGCCGGCCACGTAAGCACCACTGAGCACCAAACGCCAGGGGCTGCGCACCTTGTAGGTGAAGAGCCCATCGGGAGAGTCCGCATAGTAGATGGTCCTGCCCAAAGCATCCGGTGTCCTGAAATAGGTGGTCATCCGGTAGATGTACGCATCCGTCATGTCCATGCCCTTGGGGCTGTGGTAGGCCACACCCATTCGGAGCCTGTCCGATAGTCTGGCGATGACACCGAGCTTCAGGTCGACCCCGGTCCCGGTGGTGTTCAACTCCTCGGTATAGCTCAGTTCACGCAGGTCGATGCCTTGGTCCAATGTGGTCTCCGTATGCGTGCGGACCCGCTCGTACCGATCGCTCGTGAAACCGATGGAAGCACCGAAATACACCTTGTCCAAATAGCTGCCAGAATAGAAGAAGGAAGTGCTGGACGAGGCTCCCTTCGCCTTCATGGTCTGTTCTTGTGTGGTCAGGCTTCCGAAGGGGACCGCACTGATGTAGGTATTGGCCACAGTATCCAAGGGGTCTATTCCGTAAGTGTCCCATGCCAGACCGGCGGAGAAGGGGAATGCCGTGCTGAGATCGGCGGCAGCGGTGCCTTCGGCCTCGTTCACAAAACCTTGCAGCACGGTGCTGGGGATATTCGTGCCCAAGGCCCTGCTGTCCCATTGGTAGCTGGCCTGCCTGTCGAAGGCGATACCGTAGGTACTGCTGCGCCACGGTCCGTTCTTCTCGCTCGGGTTGTGAATGGCCAGCGAGAAGTTGTTGATGTGGAAGTTCGTTCGGGTGTCCGTGGTGGCGTTGCCGTAGTATGTGCTTTTCGCCGTGTTCACCTCGAAGGAAGGAGTGATGGATAGCTCAGTGACCCGGTATAACCCCATGCCGGCCGGATTGATGCCGATGGCCGCACCATCGGCCCCCAATGCGCCGAATGCGTTCGCCAGACCAGTGCTGCGTGCGGTGCCGCCCAGCTGGTAGCTACTGATGCGCAGTGCATCCTCTTCGTTCTGCGCTTGTGCGACCGCGCTGAACAGCACGACTGCCAAAAGCAGCGTCAACGACCTCAACATGTTGTGCGGTTCAAAGGCCTTCATCAACGCGGGCGGCCTGGGACGGAAGGACGACCAACACCACCGCCGCCACCGGGAGAGGAGCGCATTTCGGTGCCGCGCTCAGCACCACCACTGCGGCCCGGAGAGGTGGCGGGGCGATCATAAGTGGTACTGGGTGTACGTCCCCGTTCGTTCTGGCCCGGCCTTGCCTGTGGACTGGTGGAGCGCTCGTTGACACCAGTTGCGGGCCTCGTCCCGGAAAGCTGCCTGCCTTCGCTCAAGGTGGGCCGTGCGCCTTCAGAGGCTTTGGAGGTGCGAGGCATCGTGCGCGTAAGGCTGATCGGATCGCGGGTGCGCAAACCGGATGCGGTCGGAACGGTCCGGCCTCCACCACTGGTCCCGGGCCGCGGACCGTATACGCCGTTTGAGCCAGCGCCGAATACCACAGGGCAATAACACGTCATGCAGGCGCCCCACGGACCGTAATACGGGCCGTAGCCCATTCCGTAGCCATAACCCATTCCGTAACCCCAGCCCATCCCGAAACTCATGCTTGTATTCCATCCCCAAGGGCTCGTCATGGGGTCGTACCAGCTCCAAGGTGCGTACCATTCGCGCGGGCCGGTCATGCCATATTGGTAAGGCCAGCCCATTCCGAAGCTCATTCCAAAGCCGATGTACCTGCTGTTCCAACCACCGTAGCCTCCAGGTACCCCGAACCCACCCATGTACATACCTCCCTGCATGTACGTGCTCTGGTCGAATCCGAAGCGGTCGTAGTTGTAGTAGTAGGGGTCGTTGTATGCGATATCGTAGTAGCCACTGGTGTTTGCCGCCGGCGCTTCCTGTGCAGAGTAATAGTCGTCCGTGGCTGCGGCAGCCTCGGGTTCTTCCACCGGCATCGGGGCGGTTGCGGCCATCGGCTCACTGCCGGGGCTGTAATAAACGTCGTCGCGAACAGCGGTGGTCTGCTGCAAGGAGCCGCACCCTGTGGCCACCAGACCGATCGCTGCGAGAAGCACCGTTGTAGAAAGGATGTTCCGCATGGCTTTTCGCTTTATTGGAGAACGCTTGAACGCCCTTCGTGGTTTGTACTTTAGCCGCCTTCCAAGGAGGAACAAAAATAATACCACAATAGGGCCATGGCGGACATGCTGACCAAGCGCAACGAAGACTATGCACAATGGTACAACGACCTGGTGCTCAAGGCCGATCTGGCGGAGCACAGCGATGTGCGTGGGTGCATGGTGATCAAGCCCCACGGTTATGCCATTTGGGAGAAGATGCAGCACGCCTTGGATGGCATGTTCAAAGAGACCGGCCACGTTAACGCCTACTTCCCACTGTTCATCCCCAAGAGCTACCTGGCCAAGGAGGCCAGCCACGTGGAGGGCTTCGCCAAGGAATGCGCCGTGGTGACGCACTACCGCTTGAAGAGCGACCCCGAGCACGGCGTGGTGGTTGATCCCGAGGCCAAGTTGGAAGAGGAGCTCATCGTGCGCCCCACCAGCGAGACCATCATCTGGAACACCTACCGGGGCTGGATCAAGAGCTACCGCGACCTGCCGCTGCTGATCAACCAATGGGCCAATGTGGTGCGCTGGGAGATGCGCACGCGCCTGTTCCTCCGCACAGCCGAGTTCCTGTGGCAGGAGGGTCATACCGCGCATGCCACCCGCGAAGAGGCCATTGAGGAGACCGAACGTATGCTGGAGGTGTATCGCAGGTTCGCCGAGGAGTGGCTGGCCATCCCCGTGATCAAAGGCATCAAGACCGCCAGTGAACGTTTTGCAGGGGCGGAGGAGACCTACTGCATCGAGGCCATGATGCAGGATGGAAAGGCGCTTCAAGCTGGCACCTCCCACTTCCTTGGACAGAATTTCGCCAAGGCATTCGATGTACTGTACACCACCAAGGAGAACAAACAGGAGCATGTGTGGGCCACCAGTTGGGGCGTGAGCACCCGCCTGATGGGTGCCCTCATAATGACCCACAGCGATGATCACGGGCTTGTGCTTCCACCCAAAATGGCGCCGATCCAGGTGGCGGTGGTGCCCATCGCCCGCAATGAGGAGCAGTTGTCGGCCATTCGGGAATACATCGGACCCGTTATCAAGGAACTACGCACGAAGGGCATCACGGTGAAGTTCGATGATGACGACACCAAGAAGCCGGGATGGAAGTTCGCAGAGTACGAGTTCAAGGGGTGTCCAGTACGCATTGCCATCGGTCCGCGCGATATGGAGAACGGCACAGTGGAAGTGGCGCGGCGTGATACCATGGAAAAGCAGGTGATGCAGACGGCGGACCTGGCCGATAAAGTAGAACACCTGCTACTGGCGATCCAGGACAACCTGTACCAGAAGGCCCTGGCCATGCGCGAGGCCAGCACCCGGGCAGTGGACACCTATGACGAGTTCAAGGTGGCCATCGAGGAAGGCGGATTCATTCTGGCGCACTGGGACGGCACCGCCGAGACCGAGGCAAGGGTGAAGGACGAGACCAAGGCGACCATCCGGTGCATCCCACTGAACGGTGATGCGACCCCGGGTGTTTGCATGGTGACCGGAAAGCCAAGTGCACGCCGGGTGATCTTTGCGCGGGCCTACTGATGAGCAAGAAGCCGAATACCTCCAAGGGTCCACGGGACCTCATACTGGATACCCTGCGCACCAAGTCGTGCATGAAGCAGGATGTGTACCACCGCACCATCGCGCTCTTTGCCGAGCTCAAGGAGGTCCTGCAGGAGATCGCCATCGACCTGGAGCAACAGGTCATGGACCACGATAGCAGGCTTACGGTGGGCTACACGGACAAAGGGGCCACCTCCTGCGAATTGAAGGTGGCCGGCGATGTGATCGTCTTTCACATGCACACGAACGTGTTCCGCCTCGATCAGGAGCACAGTCTCTGGCGTACCGAGTACCTGACAGAGGACGAGATGCGCGGCTATTTCGGGGTGGTGAACATGTACAACTTCCTCAGCGACTCGTTCAAGTACAACCGCGAACGCGATCTGGGCTATCTCGTTTCGCGCCTGTTCCTCAACAAGGAGGGGCATTTCTTCGTGCAGGGCAAACGTCAGTTGGGTTTCCTCTACAACGATCTGGCCAGTGGTCCGCTCGACCGTGCCAAGCTCAAGGAAGTACTGTATTCCGTGATCCTGTACGTGTTGGAGTTCGACCTGCTTGCTCCGCCCTACGACCAAGTGAACCAAGTGACCGTGAGCGAGATGAATGAGCTCAATGCGGGCATTCAGCTAAGCACCGGCAAGCGACTTGGATTCCGGTTCCAGGCCGATGTCGACGACATTGGTTGATCACATTTGCACGGTTCGATAAGGAGTGTTTACATTTGCCGTCCCTTAACGGGGACCCCTCCGGGGGATTGACATGATGGCCCGTTCGTCTAGGGGTTAGGACGCGTCCCTTTCACGGATGAAACAGGGGTTCGATTCCCCTACGGGCTACAAAGCGGATGTCCGCGAACAGTGAAACCCTCTGATTTTCAGGGGGTTTCTTGTTTGTGGCCATTTCCTTTCTCCTGAATAGGTCCAGAATAGCCACTCCTTTGGCTTTCTTCCCTTTGGAGAGGATCGATGTTCTCACAGGATGGTGAGCGATGAGACACGTGAGCTGCGTAGACGTACCACTTAGAAC
>CAZQFG010000005.1:0-40462 GCA_964592515.1 uncultured Chryseobacterium sp.
CGGCGGCGCCACCACGCACAGCGAGATCAGCGGCGTCACCGACTACAAATGCAAGGATGACGCAGATTGCCTGAAGAAGATCCGCGCGATCATGGACAAGCTGGGCAAGCCGAAGGATGCGGGTTTCAGCCGCGAGAAGCCCGCTGTGCCGAAAGCCGACCCGAAAGAGATCTACGGTATCCTGCCCAGCGAGCGCGCCAAGCCCTACGACATGCGCGAGGTGATCGTGCGACTGGTGGACGACAGCGAGTACACCGAATACAAGGAGGGCTACGGCCAGAGCATCATCACCGCCTACGCCCGCATCGACGGCTGGGCCGTGGGCATCGTGGCCAACCAGCGCAAGGTGGTGAAGAGCAAAAAGGGCGAGATGCAGTTCGGCGGCGTCATCTACAGCGACAGCGCCGACAAGGCCACGCGCTTCATCGCCAACTGCAACCAGAAGAACGTCCCGCTGGTCTTTCTGCAGGACGTCACCGGCTTCATGGTGGGCAGCCGCAGCGAGCACGGC
The DNA here is from genome assembly GCA_964592515.1 of uncultured Chryseobacterium sp. GTDB lineage: Bacteria > Bacteroidota > Bacteroidia > Flavobacteriales_F > PHOS-HE28 > PHOS-HE28. The sequence goes on from CAZQFG010000005.1 coordinate 512, forward strand.
GGCATCATCAAGGACGGTGCGAAGCTGGTGAACGCGGTAAGCAACAGCGTGGTGCCGAAGTTCACCATCATCATCGGCAACAGCTACGGCGCCGGCAACTACGCCATGTGCGGCAAGGCCTACGACCCGCGCCTGATCGTGGGCTGGCCCAGCGCACAAGTGGCCGTGATGGGCGGCGAGCAGGCCAGCAAGGTGATGCTCCAGATCGAAGTGGCCGCGCTGAAAGGCAAGGGCGAGACCATCACCCCTGAGAAGGAAGCCGAACTGCTCAACCGGATCCGCAGCAAGTACGAGGAGACCATCAGCCCGTACTACGCGGCAAGCAGGTTGTGGTTGGATGCGGTGATCGATCCGTTGGAGACACGGACGTGGGTGAGTTTGGGGATAGAGGCGGCGGCGCAGGCTCCGGCGACGAGGGAGTTCAATATGGGGGTGTTGCAGACGTGATGGATTTGGGCGTTCCGGCGCTCAAATGCAGCGCCGTCGCGCTTTCCGTTCCAAGTCCTCGCCGGATTACCGGCTGTGGGCTTTCCGCTACAATCGCTCACGCGGGAACAACTACATTGCCAGAAATGAATCGAATAGAATGAAAGGATGACAGATCCGACACGAGAAAAGAGCGTTAAGAAGCCTGAGCTATTGCTGTCGACTATCCAGCATGGTCCACTTATCTACGCCCTTTTGGTGTTCGTAGGGTTCCTAAACCTTCACGCTTACTATCGACAGTTCAGCATTGATGTTTGGACTTACCTATCCACTGCTGAATTGCTGCTGTCCTTCTTGCCTTTGTCACTAGGCGTTATGGCGTGGGTCACGCTCGTGGTAACATTCATGGTCGTGAATACGGTATTAACCCAGGCCATATTCCCCCATAAACATCACCATCACGAACCACACCCCAAGAAGAAGAAACACTCACACGTTCCATACACGCAAGCACGTGCATGGAAGCGGTTCCGCATCAACTTGCGCCGAAAGAAGTTCTTGGCTGCCTTCGGATGGCTTCTACAGATGGGTCTGTTCATCGTGTTCTTTGTATATCTGTTCGGAGGTTTTTTCGTGATGGGCGTCATCCTGAACGGGACTCAACTGCCATGGTTGACATCAGGTGCATTGGTTGGACTAATTTTCTTGTGGGTCCTGTCGTTCTTTGGAGTGATGTTCAATATGATGGATGAACAAGAAGTAAAGCCTATCGCAATAGCTGCTGGTATTCTTCTGGGCACAGCCACTGCCTACCAGCTTAGCGTGAATAGGGCAATTGACGTCTTGGATAATTCAATGAACACCACCGCGATCATCACCACCAGCACCCAGACAATCACGACCGACTCTATGCTTGTCTATGTCGGCAAACTTCAGAACTCTGTGTTCCTGTATGACAAGCGCAGTGGGGTCGGTTCGGCGATCCCGATGTCTGTCGTAGAACGTATCGACTTGAAGACTGTGAAGAAGGGCACCTTTGATATTCCCGACCCCAAGGCTGTTTTGGACTCGCTTTCGATTGATTCCATCTGGCATGATCTACGCCGCGATCACTAGGCCACTACTGCGAGCTTTCAACGGAACCGGCTTGGCATCGTTCACCGGTTGAACCTATCCCCTTTCCATTTCTTCGGGTTGTCCCGGATGTATTTGGCGATGCGTTCGTATTCGCCGTCATCGCGGATGATGCGGTCCCAATAATTGCGTTGCCAGATGGGTGTTCCGTGCGGCACCAACGCATCGCGGTATGCCATGCATCGTTGACCCAGAAAACATCCGTACGCTTGTTGCTCCGTCTTCGACACAGCACACGCACCATGTATAACGTACGGGCCTTCTCGCTTTCAATGCTCGCCATCGCAGCGGTCGGCCTGCATGCGCAACCCACCCTCACCACGGGTCAACTGGCCTATGTGATCGGTGAATACACCATGTACCAGAGCTGCCTGCAGGCCACGTGGCCGCAGAACGGGGCGGGGATCACTTGGTCGTACGCCAACTTGAACTGCTCGGCTGGCGGGTTCGACAACATCGTGGACCCGGCGCTCACCCCAGGCGCGGCATACTACCCCACGGCCACTGCCATGAACGGCGATGCGAACGCAGGGCTCTATTACCGCTCCACAGCTACGAGCGAGGAATACCTCGGGTATTACATCACACAGGGCGGCTACCTCGGGGCCTGTAGCGATGTGCGCATCGATTGGCAGTATCCCTTCACCTACGGCGATTCGTTCACGGACGAACTACACTGCGACGAGGACGGCGCGATGCCCCGCACGCGCAGCGGCAGCCAGACGATCAGTTGCACCGGCTACGGCACGCTGATACTGCCCTATGGCAGCTTCACCGACTGCCTGCTGATAACGAAGACCTGGAACTACCAGGATGACTACGGCATTCCCGGCGCGGAAGGCGTGGTGACCGGAGAGGCACGTCTCTTCGTGCATCCGGGCACGCATGCCGTACTGCTCTCCATCTCCAGCAGCGCATATACCCAGGCCGGGCAGACCATTACGTCCAGTGGCGTGTCGATGCTGGATCAGTTATCCACGGGTTCCGATGGTGCCCTGCATGCGAAGAGCGAGCAATTCATCCTGGTACCGAATCCGGCCAATGGCCCGGTCACACTTGTACGCGAGAGCGGATCTGCGGCCACTGTGGAGGTATTTACCATGGATGGTCGAGCGCTGTTGCATGATCGTCTACCTGCCGGATGCCAGCGACACCCCCTTGAGACCGCGGGGCTGGCCACAGGTAGTTATCTGGTACGCGTGGTCAGCGCAGGAGATGCGACCGTTGCCGTGCTGGTCGTGGATTGAACAGCGGCACTGTGCGTTGGGGTTCAATGCGCCGGGACCAGACCTCCGCAGGCCCTCCCGTGGAGCGAGGGGACCACTTCGGAAGTATGGTCGTGCGTTTCTTATGAGGATGTCCTGTGGATGAGTGATACGAACGGGCATCTCCTATCTTCGACATACCCTTACCATGCGTTCGCTCCTCCGCATCACCCTTTTGCTCCTGCTATTGGCTGGTGCCGGAGGTGTGCATGCCCAGGTGGAGGACCCCGCACCCGGTGAAGCACCTGCGATCACACCCGACCCACTGCCTCCCACGCAGGATAGGTTCGTGCCACGGCAATTCGAGCCACCAGCCATCGACAAGCTGGCCCCGACCGTTGATCCCGGACCGCGTGTAAGGGTCCGCCTACGTCCCGGGCGGTTTTCCATGGAAGAGTTCTGGGAGAAGGTCAGCATCTCGGATCTGCTCGACGTGCTCTCGCAATTTTGAACCGGCGCTGTTGGGCGTGGAAGGTCTAGAGCATCATTCGCAGTCGTTCATGTTTCCAATGGGCTTCGTTTTAAACCATTGGCCGGATCTCCCGTTTCGGCGAACCTGTTCGTTCGGGAACACCCATTGTACTGACCCTCCTTCCCATTCAACGGGTTGTCCTGGATAGATCCACCGAAGCCTTCCCCACACCATCACCCCGGGCCGCTTCATCTTGAATGTACTTCACCCCCTACCCTCCCGTTGTACTTCTCGATGCGCTGCCTGATCGCCCTGCCCCTGCTCTGCTGCTGTGCCGCCCTTGCGCAGACCGACACCTATTGGGCCATTCCCATCCAGGCGCCGGCCGTGGCCATCCGCGCAAATGCAGATACCATCTCCACTGTGCTAGTGCGTGTTTCGGAGGAGGATGCCCTGTTGGTGCGCGATGTGGACAGCGCCTGGGTATGGGCACAGTACCGCGATGGCCGGCAGGGCTATATGCCCCGCACCATCGTTCGGCCTTTGACCACCTTGCCCGATACCACTGCCGCGCGTTGGATGCGTATGACCTTCGCCGAACAGGAACGGCTGGGCCGCCTGATCAACGAACGCTACCTGGCCGGAGATAAGATCGGCACCCAGCTCGCCGGGCACGACCTGAACGACCACGAGTACGCGCACAACGCTGCGCTTTCGCTGCTCACGCCCTATTTCTGCCGCACCGGCGATATCACCTTGCTGCGTGCCATGATGGTGAGCATTGCCGCGAACGTAGGATCCGCCAGCGAGGAGCCGCCCTATCGGCTGACCTTGGCGCTGGAGTGCAGGCCAGCGGAATTCAAGCGCACCTTGGCATCATTGGAAAGCGACGATCGCGGCGTGGTGGTCGAAGCCACATCGAACGGGATTTGGCTTCGCTTCGACGAGAAAGACCCCGATGAGGTACGGCAACGGGAGGCCTTGTTGAAGGTCCTTCGGGAATAGGGCCGTGATATTGGGTCACCGATCACTTCACGCGGTAGTGATGTCCGCCCATCATCTAACCACTGACCGCAATACGCACACCGATACCGCGTTACGCAACCACCAAGCCACCAACCATGCCGACCACCAGGATCGCCTTCGTACTGCTTGCTTCGACCACCTTGGCCGCGTGCCAGCCCGATGACGATGTCGTCGCCCCGATCCAGGGACCACCGACACAGGCCCTGGAGATCGCGGGCTTCAGCAACCTGGCCACAGGCAACTACTGGGTGTACCAAGGTTACCGCGTGGATTCCGCTGACAACGTGATCGAGACGCTTTCGGTGGACAGCTTTTTCGTTTCCGGAGATTCGGTCGTGAACGGGGAGACGTATTGGAAGGTGCATCGCAACGTGATCATGCCCGCTACGACCTACCTCTGGCGGGATTCAGCAGGCTACCTGGTCACCGAGGACCATGAGGTGATGTTCTGCGCGGACCCCTTGGATGAGCTGATCTACACGGACGTGGAAGGACCGGTAGGCGTGCAGTTGGACTACACGGTGTACTCCACCCCGGAAACGATCACCGTAGCGGCAGGGACCTTCAACACCTATAAGATGCAAGCGGAGATCACCAGCATCGGCGGGTTCCCCGAAATGGCGGATTGGCGCCGGCCGCGGGCCTACTGGGCGGAGGATGTGGGACGTGTGCGCTTTTACGAGTTCTTCGCTTTCAACCCGCTGGGCAGGCGCTACGACCTGGTGAGCTACGATGTGAGCAATTAGAGCTGTTGGACAGAGGTCGCAGATCTTCGGCGCCCTTTGACGGCCTACCCTGCCAGCCTCCCATCACCAGAATGCACGAAGCCCCGGCCAATGGCACGGGGCTTCGCAATGATCGGGATCTGTTTCAGGCGGCGCGGACGTAGCCGATGCGCAGGTCGTCCACCTCATCGATGAGCGACTGGTTGACCTGCATGACCCGCGAAACGCGGGCGTCCAGCTTGGCCTTGGCCTTGTGCATCTCGTTCAGCTCCTGCCGCATGGCCAGGAACTCCTCTTCCGTGAACGACAGTGGTTCGCCGGCGTTCACCTGCTGCAACAGGGCCTTGTTCTGCTCGCGCAATTGGTCGCGTTCGGCCTTCAGTTCCTTCACCAGCAGCATCAACCAGTAACATCGCTCGTACCAGGTCTCGTTCGGTTCCAGGGCATGCAGTTCCAGTGGCTTGGGCTTCAGGAAATGGCGGAAGATGGACATGGTGAGAGGTGTTAGTGGTTCACGTCATGGTTGAGGTACAGAGGTCCTGTTCAGTGGTCAATGGTATGGTGGCAGATGGTGTCAAGAGGCCTTGCCGAAGGCTATTTGGCTGTAAGGCCCTTTCACCTGGGTTCCCAATGCGCGAACGCGGAAGCAGTGCATTTCATCTGACCGCAGCCCATCGATATCGTAATACGTCCGGGAGGTTTCGTCCACGCGTTCCCATGGTCCGGGTTGGCCGTTCACCAAATTGGAACGCTCCACGGTGTACATAATGGCGCCTTGCACACGCTTCCAACGAAGCTTCAATTGCCCAGGGAATTCCGTAGGACGTGCTTTCAAGGACATGGGAACGTCCAGCGAGTTGATCGGACTACTGCGTTTGGTTAGTTCGAAGCCTGAACGCATCAGCTTTAGCGTATCACCCAGACAAACACTGTTCACATAGCCTGCAAGACGGGACAAGTACTGTTCCATGACCTTTTCGGCACGATTGCGCCGGGCAATGGCCATCCGTCCTCGGTCCAAGGCGGCCAGGTTGGCGGCCTTCAGTTCCAAGTAAGCGGCATGGAACTCGGCCATGCTCGGCGATGGGTTCGGGAAATCGGGGTTCCCGTTCATGTTCCCATACACAATGGCAGCAAGTCCTGCCTTTTCCAACGGATTGAGGCCTCGCAGGCCTGCTTTCACCTTGTTCATGGTGGTCGTATTCGTGGGCTTGCTACGACAAGTGGTCGATCAAGGTTCCAATTGCACATGCAACGGCAGTGCCTGCAGGTGCAGGCGACCACATGGCGGATGCGATCGTTGGCCGTGCCTGTGCAAGCATCGCATCTGCGCTTGCAGGACCAACTGATGCAGTTGCCTGTTCCCTTCGTGTATGTGCATGACAATCCATTGCACCTGCGTGGAAGATCCTTGCGGATGCATCGACCGGCCCTGCGGACGCGATCCACTGCAATGCGACTGCATTACAAAGTTTTGCACGTGCATCACCCGCATATGCAAGTGCACTGCTTGGCGTTGCGCCTGCACATTTCGGGCATGTCAGTGCCGGCGTTGGCCGTGCACCTGCAAGAGGCTATCGAACGTGCCTGGCGACCAATGTCATTTGCAAATACCACCAACCGACAAGCCTGATCACCAACTACTTTGCCTCACCCACCAACAACGTGCAGGCCACCGAAAGAACACGCCCACTGCACGTTCCACTTCATTTCAACGCTGGCTGCAAGCATGGGTCAGCCCTACCCTTCCTTCACCTCGCGCCCTTCGGACCATGCCACAATACGCTCCTGCAGTTCCGCATCGGTGGTGGTGCTGGCATATTCCAACAACCGGCCGCGCACCTCGTCGCGCTGTACACCGGCATCGGCCAGTCGGGTCAGCACGTGAACAGCCTTGTACTGTGTCCAGTCATAAGGCCCGAAGGCGATCGGGTACAGGATGGGCAGTGCTTGTTCACGGTAGTGGAAGAGCACTTCGAGGATGGCGTTCTGGCACACGTCCATCCACACGCCCAGCACACCGTACTTGGCGAGCACCGGCACCAGTTCGGGCGGCACGGGTGGGTTCTGGTGGAAGCTGTTCGTGAACAGGGCCGCTTCGCTGATGGGCAGCTTTGCGGCCACCGAACGCGCGGCATCGGTGAACCGTTGCGGGTGCTCGAACTCGCGGGCCACAGCGATGATGTGCGCATCCAGATCGGGCCGGGGGCGTGGTGCCGGTGGCGTGTGCACGCGCGTGGGTTCAGCTGCATCGCGTTGCTTTCGCTGGTAGTGGATGGCCAGGCCAACAAGCGCCGGCAGCCCGAGCAGGAGCACGAAGATCAAGAGGATAAGAGTGAGCGGCATGGGCGGATGCTGACAAAGGTGATGCCGAACGGGTGTTGGGGCAATGGTGGTGATGCCATGACCAAGGGCCATGCAGGCCGGGCGCTCTACGCAAGCTCACCAGTACCTTGGCACCATGAACCCACGTTCGGCCCTGCTATTCAGCCTTGCACTGCTCACTCCGCACCTGCATGCCCAGCTCTTCAGTTGGGCGGCGCCCATTGCGGGTGGTGGTGTGGGCAAAGCGGTGGCGGTGGATGCGGACGGCAACGTGTACAGCTGTGGCAACGTCAATGGTCCGGTGGACTTCGACCCCGGTCCGGGTGAGGCGCTGAGCCCGGTGGGCAGCGGGTTGAACGGCGACATCTACGTGGTGAAGTACGACAACAACGGCAACTACGTGTGGCACTACCTGGTGGGCGGCAGCAGCACCGATATCGCCAAGAACGTGGCGGTGGATGGCAACGGTGATGTGGTGGTGACCGGTACCTACAACAGTTTCATTGATTGGGACCCCGGACCCGGCGTGGTGCAGCCCGGTGTGGGCAACAGCGACTGCTTCGTACTGAAGATCAGTGCGGCGGGCACCTTCCTCTGGCTGCAACGCATCACCGGCACGGGCACCGAGGAGGACCATGGCGTGGCGGTGGACGCGGAGAACAACGTGTACGTGGCGGGCAGTTCCAGCAGTACCGTGAACTTCAACGAGGGCAGCTTCTCCATGCCGCATGCGGGCGGCGTGTGGGACGGCTTCTATGCCAAGTACAGCGCCGACGGCACCTTCCGCTGGGCCAAGAAGATCGGCGGTACCGGCTTCCAACGCGGCCAGTCGGTGGCCTGCGCAGCGCAACACGTGTATGTGTTCGGCACCTGCGGCGGAAGCACCAACGCCAACGGCACGCACGACCTGACGCTACCGACCACGATCTATGGAACATTCCTCTGCAAGACCGACACGGCGGGCAATGTGCTGTGGCTGAAGGCCCAGACGGCCGCGGGCAACATGACCGGTGAGGCCGTGCGCACCCTGGCCGACAACGTGTACCTCTTCGCCAGTTTCCGAGGCACGGTGGATGCCGACCCCGGTGCGGGCGTGCTGGAACTGGTGCCCCCCGCCCCCAACTCGCCCGGCACCCTCTTCGCCAAGTTGGACAGCAGCGGCAATGCACTCTGGGCGCACCAGCACCAGGGCAACATCCACTTCGACTGTGTGGGCGACATCGCAGTGGATGCGAGCGGTGGCGTGGCCGTTACCTGCGCCATTGCCCAAACACAGGACTACGACCCGGGACCCGGCGAGGCCATCTACACGCCCGTGCAACCCAACGACCTCTTCGTGGCGCGCTACACAACCGACGGCGCGCTCCAGTGGGTGCGCATGATCACCACCGGCGAGACGTTCGACACGGCGAGCGGCCTGGCCTTTGATGCGGCGGACAACGTGTTCATGACCGGCAGCTTCGGCGATAGCGCCGTGTTCGCCCCCGGGCCATTGGCCACCATCTACTCCACCAACTCAAGCACGGCCTTCACGGTGAAGTACGGCGTGGACCTGACGACAGGAACCCCCGAAGCACTGACCGCCGACGACCTGGACCTGATGCCCAACCCCACCAGCGGCTGGCTCACCGTGACCGGCGCCTTTGAGCGCGGCGATCAACTGCACGTGGTGGACCCCACAGGTCGTTTGGTGATGCGCGTGGCCGCCGAGGACCATCTGATGCGCCTCTCGCTGCATGGCCTGCCCGCAGGCACCTATACCCTGCTCTGGACCGGCGACAGGGGCCCCGTGGGCCGTCGCTTTGTGAAGATGTGAGGTGCGGCAAGCGACCGATCGGTTGAACCGATCGTGCGGTGCGGTGTACCGTGCACTGCATGCGCACCCTGTTCCTCCTTACCGTTCTGGCAGCCACCTCCCTGCCTGCCACCGCCCAATTGTTCCCAGCATGGAAAGCGAACGATCCGGCCTACCCCTTCCAACGCGTGGCCGACCGTATGCAGCAGAGCCCGGCCGATAGCGCCGCGTTCGCGCGGTTCGGCAAGGCAATGGCACGCACCACATCGGATAGCCTTCCACCGAACGACCTGAGCGCCTACCGCCTGGTTTGGGAGGTGACCTGCGAGGGCAGCACCTGGCTGCAACGCGGCAATGGCACCGACCTGACGACCTTCCTGAAGGACCCGCCCGAGAAGCGGTTCACAGTGCCGGTGTGTTGTCCCAGCTTCTATGGCGGTCGCTACGCCGTAGTGCAATGGGAGCCGCCCACGGGGTTAGTGCGGTTCCATTATTGGTTCTTCGAACGAATACAACCTTGATCAACAGTTTTCTTCCATGACCATCCGGTTGCTCGCCCTGCTGTGGCCCATGCTCGTTCACTTCCATGCCATGGCCCAACGCCCACTCCCACCCAACGTGGTAGAAGCCTTTTCCCGGGCGTATCACTTCGAAAGCGCGAGGGACAGCCTGGACTACCTGCACTTTACCGCGGGACTTTGCGCACGCCCGGCCGAATTGACCACGGACACGAACACCGCAGGGCTGCGCATGGCGTGGAGGGCGGCAGAGTTCGGCCGCGAATGGTACGTGAAGCGGGGCGATGGCAGTCCACCAGAGGATCTCGAACTGCGGCCGTTCAGTTCCCGCCTGGCCATGCTCACCGCCGAAGGCAAGCGCGCGCTGCTGGTGACCGAAGAGTACCCGTGCGCCTTGAACTGCCACACGGTGTGGTACTTCATGGAGGAGTAATGTGAACACGTGGTGGATGGGGCCAACCCTCCAGGCCGCTGACCGAGTTCCCGGACCACCACGCTCCTATAAGGAACAGAAAGCACAACTGTGTTCGTTCGACCGCCGCGTTACCCAAGTGATCGGAACTGATAAACTTCCACCTGTTCAGCACCGATCCCAGCTGGACCACCGTACCTTGTACCCGTGCCCGGTTTCACTTTCCGGGCGTTCTGACAACGTTGTGGGCCAGTACCAAGGGCCCTGCCGGTGAACGGCAATTCAACGGGCCTCCGATCGGTGATCCCGAAGTGGCTTTGCGACCATTGTGGCAGCATTGCGATCCGTTCCACGGGAGGAATGCAACACCGCCTGAGAGGGCCTATGCTCATGGACCATCACCGCCCCACCGCCATTGCCATTCCGCTGGAGACCTGGCTGGCGAAACGTTCCATCCTTATGGAGCGATACCATTATTTGCGACCGCAGGACCTGGACCTGGTGCCGGGTCGCGAGGATGAACTGATCCAACGCTTGCAGCGCCTGTTGTTCATGGCACGCAAGGCCGTGGTGGACCTGATCCATAACGACTGAGCGCCATGACCAAGGAAAAGACCCTGTTCCGGCCTGCACAGGCCGATGAGGACTGCATACGTGTGCGGCTTGACAGGCGCACCATCGTGCTGATCAAGAGCATGAAGAAGTTCGCTTATTGGAAGGAACGCTACCCCGAGGCCGTGGTACTGGACCCCTTGGCGTCCGGACTGTAGGTCCACTTTCCGAACGCTCACGCATGAACCGTGCCCGCGACGGAGTCGGCCAAGTACAGTGGCTGCCCTGCCGAACATGCCCCACGCCAACAGCGGGCCGCATGATGCCTGAATAACAACACGACCAACGAATGTCCATTGTCCCACCGCGCTACATAGGCGACCAGAACGAGCGCAGCTTCGGTACCACGGTGCGTGCACGCGTACATCAACACTTCAAGGAAACAGGTACGAACACGAAGGCCGATGCACGGCTGATCACCAAAGTGATCGTGCTGATGACCATGTTCCTGGCTCCGCTCGTGGTGATCCTGGTGCTGCCCATGTCCGCCTGGGTGGCATTGGCCTTGGTGCTCCTTATGGGTGCAGGCATGGCCGGCGTGGGCATGGCGGTTATGCATGACGGGCTGCACGGTGCCAGTTCCACCAAGCCTTGGGTGAACAACGTGCTCGGGGGTACCATGTACGTGCTGGGCAGCGATGCCTTCACGTGGAAGATCCAGCACAACGGCGCTCACCACACCCACACCAATGTGGATGGCGTGGACCAGGACATTGACCCACCGGACCTGCTGCGCTTCAGCGACCATGCACCATTCTGGCGCGTTCACCGCTTCCAATATGTCTACGCGTTCCTCTTCTACGGACTGCTCACCTTGGTGAAGCTGGGGAACGATTTCGTTTCACTTACCCGGGTGGCCCGCAGTGGCGATGTGCGCTACAAGGGTCGCACCTATGCGCTCGACCTATTCATCATGGTGCTGGTAAAGCTGGCCCACGTGCTGGTGTTCATCGGCCTGCCCCTATGGCTCACCGACTTTGCTTGGTGGCAGGTGCTCATTGGTTTCGTGCTCATGCACTTCACATGCAGTGTGATCCTGGGCACCGTGTTCCAATTGGCGCATGTGGTGGAGGGTGCCCAACAACCCCTTGTGGACCCCAACGGCGTGATCCACACGGACTGGACAGTACACGAACTGCTGACCACTGCCGACTTTGCGCCCAACAGCCCCTTGGTCACTTGGTATACCGGGGGACTGAACTACCAAGTGGAACACCATCTGTTCCCGGCTATCTCGCACCTGCACTATCCGGCCATTGCACCCATCGTACAACGCACGGCGCAGGAGTTCGGCATACCCTACAATGTGAAACCCACCATGGTGGCCGCGCTCGGTTCGCACGTGCGCCGTTTGCAGCAGTTGGGGGGCGTGTTGTAAGCGCCTTGCAGCGATCGGATAGGCCAGCGGGTTCGAACGCCGGATCACAGTGGTCATGAATAACAAAGCCCCGGCTCATCGCCGGGGCTTCGCTTTTACTGCGAGAGGGTTGAACCTCAGGCGCCGGTCACGTTGACCGCGTTGGGGCCTTTGGGGCTTTGCTCCAGATCGAAGTTGACCTTGTCACCTTCGAAAATGGAATCACGGGTGCCGGTCTTGTGGACGAACACGTCCTTACCACCCTCGTCCGGGGTGATGAAACCAAAACCTTTCTCCGTGTTGAAGAACTTCACTGTACCACTTGACATTGTACTTACTGGTAATGCGCCCACCAGAACGGTGGGCCTGTTGATCCCCGGCAAAACCACCGGGGCATTGATACATCAAAGGTCGACCATCCCCGAGGCCTCCCGACGATCGGTCGATAATAAAGATGGGCGCTACCTGCGGCGGCCCCACTAATGGTACTTGAGCGCAATTGACCCGAACGGCAGCCAGCCCCAGGCAGCATTCCTTCGCGTTGCCGCATCTTCACGCCGTGGCATCCTACGGCATTCCCACACACGAATTGGAGCGGACCTCCAACGACCCTGTCCGCGTGGAGCACATTGTTCCCGTGGACAGCCCCGTGCACAACGAAGTGCATCGGCACGATTACGACGAGCTATTCTTCTTTTCGGTTGGCGGCGGCAGCCACATGATCGACCTGGAGCAACATACCGTGATCGCGCCAGGCATGCACCTGGTGGGCGCAGGTCAGGTGCACCAACTAAGCCGTACGGCGGATATGCGGGCCGTGGTGGTACAGTTCGGTCAGGAGGCCTTGCTGGGAAACGGCAGCAACGTTCATAGCGACCTGTTCAACCGCATGGGCAGGCCCTGCTCGGTGGCGTTGACCGCGGACCAGGTGCGCGAGGCCGGTGAGCTGATCGCGCGGATGGAAAAGGAAATGGGGCTGGGTGGTACCCTGATGCAGGAAGTGGTACGTGGCTATGTTGGCATCCTGCTCCTTAAGTGTGCCCAATGGGTGCGCGAGAGCAGTTCGCGCTCCGCACCGGCCATGGAGGGCAACGACCCGGTGCGCCGCTTTCAGGACCTGGTGGAGCGCAGTTACCTGGAAGAACGGCAGGTGGCCCACTACGCGGACCTCTTGGCCATGAGCGCGGACCGCTTGAACGAGCTGGTGAAGAAGCGACTGGGGCGCACGGCCAGCGCGGTGATACACGACCGGCTCTTACTGGAGGCCAAGCGGCTCTTGCTGCACAGCGAACGCTCGGTAAAAGAGGTCGGCTATCTGCTGAACATGAAGGACCCGGCCTATTTCTCGCGCTGGTTCGGCAAGGCCGAAGGGATGTCGCCCATGGCCTACCGGGAGCATGTCCGGGAAAAGTACAAGCATTGACCGCTTTCGTCCATTGAGGACGCATGGGTGTTCGGGGAGCTTTGCGGTCATCAACACAAAGCACCATGCGTTCCTTGAACCACCTCCTTACGTGCAGCATCGGCACCATCGCGCTCCTATCGGCCTCTTCCGTCCTGGCCCAGTCGCCTTGCGATGACCTGATCGTACTTCCTCCGCGATACGATGCGTTCGACCCAGGGCGGATAGAGGTCTGGGTGACCAACCAGAGCGCCGAGATCTTCAGCTACCCCAACTTCGTGCTGCTGGACGACCAGGGCCAGGTATTGGCCAGCGAAACCGTGGCCACCTTCGGTCTTGCCGCATCAAGCGCTCATTCCATGCAGGTAGTGCCCGGCGCCAACCTGCCCACCGGACCATTTGATGCCACCTTGCAGCTCTTCGGCAATTTTGGCGACACGCTCTTTTGCTCCTGGTCATTCCAGTCGCTTACGTTATGCACACCGGAGGATTGCACCCCAGCGATCATCCACCTCACGAACACGGCCGTCCTCACTTCGTTCCAAGCCTTCTGGTGGGTAACGAACACCGCGACCAACGAGCAGGTGGCAACGGGCAATTTCGCCATGAACGAGGTGGATGCCACGCAGTTCGATACGCTCTGCCTTCCGCCGGGTGAGTACGTGCTGGACTTCAGCCCCTTTTCCCCCATCGATGCCACGTACATCATGGGCATTACACCGAACGCGGAGTTCACGCCGGGTATCGACGGGACCCAACAACCGGACGACACGCCCTTGAACATTGCCTTCAACTGGTACATGGCCTGTTCGGAAGGGACCAACAGTGTGGCCGAACACAACGAGCCCCGACCTGCACTGGTAGTGGACCAAGGCCTGTTGCGCATAACCGATCCACGTGGCCGCGCCTTGGGTGAAGTAAGCCTTTGGGGCTCCGACGGACGGTTGATCGGTACCCATGCCACGAACACCAGTACCGCAGCGATCCCGGTCCACGCGCTGAGCACCGGCATCATCGTGGTCCGTGTGATGAATGCCCAAGGGAAGCCATTCGCACAGCGCATCTACCTGCCATGACCCACACGCGGTGAAACGACCGTTCAGGCGCGGCATACGGCTGACTTGCTCTGGCAGCGAAATGTGGCGTTCTTACTGTAAAGGTGCTGCACAGGGCATGGCCCGGGCCCGTGACGCGGTTATGGTCATGAAGCAGAGGTCCGCTCGCAAAAAGGCAGTTAAAGAGGGAACACGGACACCGCTCTTGAGCGGACCTTCAACCGCATTGCTGGTCGCCGGCCATGGCCTGATAACATTCTGGAAACGTTGGCCTTACAAAGGGAGCGTGATAACGAAAGTTAGAGGTGCATCACTACATATAGGTATTGCCTTGCGCTATGACATAACCGTACGTTTGCTCCTTGCCTTAACTCCCTAACGCCTATGTTCCAGATACTTACTCGTCGTTTTTGCGCGCTGCTGTTCAGCTTCGCAATGCTTGTGCCCGCGTTGCAGGCGCAACAGAACTGCGCCAGCACAAGCACACTGGCTGAGGGATACAGTGTATCCATCTCCAACGTTACGCAGAACGCGAACGGCACTTACACCATTACGCTCACCGTGCTGAACAACGGGTGCAGCGGGTGCAAGAAGCTGAACAGTTTCCTGGTGCAGGCCGCCCCAGGCACCTACAGCAACGTGAGCGTACAGGTGCTCTATGGCCCCTTCACTTATGCGAACATCGCCATGGGGCCAACGCTGTCCGGCACCTCGCTCACGGGTTTCCGCATCAACAACACCAACGGCATGGGCAACGGACAGGCATCGGCCTTCACCGTTACGTACACCGTGACCACACTGCAGAACCAACAGATCCAGTTGAAGGCAGGCTCCAACACGCTGAACACCACGTTCACGATCGCCAACTTCCAAGCGGTGCTCAGCTGCCTGAACCCGCCGCCGCCCCCGCCCCAGGTGATCTTCCCCTACTTCGATCCCTATGCGAACAAGTCGTACGACATCATCGGGGTGGAGCTGACCTCGCTCTACAACAAGTACGCGAACGGCAACTCGGTGATCTCTGACAACATCTTCCAGATCATCGGCAACAGCGTGCGCATTTCCATTCGCACCAAGCCTGGCCAGCATACCAACGCCGTCAACCTGCTCACTGGCCCCAGCTATGGTCTGATCCAGGAGCTGAACGACGAGACGAACAACCTGCTCAACGGCACCTTCCCGATCCTGAACCTGCTCTCGCTGAACCTACTGCCCGATCTGCTGGTCTCGGCCCGCCCCATTTATTCGCCCATCAACAATGCCGGCCTGATCACCAGCCAGGGCGATACGGCACTGCGTTCGTTCCGTGCACGTGGCGTGTTCGGTGTGGACGGCACGGGCACCAAAGTGGGCGTGCTCTCCGACAGCTACAACACCATTGTGGGCGATCCGGCGGCCGATGATGTGGTGCGCAAGGACCTGCCCGGCCCTGCGAACCCCGACCATCCGAACCCCGTGCAGGTATTGCAGGATTTCCCGCTCGGCACCCGCACCGATGAGGGCCGCGCCATGCTGCAGATCATCCACGACGTGGCCCCTGGCGCCGACCTCGCCTTCCGCACTGGTTTCCTTGGTCCAGTTGATTTCGCAAAGGGTATCCGCGACCTGAAGGACGCCGGTTGCGATGTGATCGTGGACGACATCACCTACATCTCCGAGCCCTTCTTCCGCGATGGTGTAGTGGCACAGGCCGTGAACGAGGTAAAGGCACAGGGCGTCTCCTACTTCTCCGCCGCAGGCAACTTCGGCACCAACTCGTGGCAGGGCACCTTCGCACCCGTGGCGGCACCCGCTGGGGTTGTTGGTCAGGCACACAACTTCGCCGGTGGCGCTGGAACGGACATCTTCCAGGGCATCACCCTCTACCAAGGGGAATACACGATCGTGTTCCAGTGGGATGATGGTACGCCAGGCACGGCCACCAGTTCCGACTTCGACATCTACCTCGCGAACACCAGCGGCAATACCCTGTTCGGGTTCAACCGCATGAACATCGGTGGCGATGCCTTCGAGGTGCTGCCCTTCGTGGTAACCGCCGACTCCGTGCAATCGAACATCGTGATCGTGCGCGAGAGCGGTGCCGGTTCCGCGCTGCTGAAGTACGTGGTGTACCGCGGCAGGGTGACAGTGAACGAATACGGCGGGTTCAATGCCAGCACCATCACCGGTCAGGCGAACGCTGCCGGTGCCATGGCCGTGGGCGCAGTGCTCTACACCAACACGCCGGAATATGGTGTGGCCGCTCCCACCCCGGCCTCCTTCTCCTCGCGCGGCGGCACACCCGTTGACGGCACCAACCGCTTCAAGCCCGACATGATGGCGCCCAACGGGGTGAACACCAGCGTGAACCTGGGCGGAGTGAACATTGATGGTGACGCCTTCCCGAACTTCTTCGGCACCTCTGCCGCTGCGCCGCATGCCGCGGGTGTTGCTGCACTGTTGATCGAGGCGCGCACCAAGTACTATGGGGATGTGCTCTCGCCCGATGGCGTGAAGAACATCCTGCAGACCTCTGCCATTGACATGGGTACCACGGGCTACGACGTGGCCACTGGCGCAGGCTACATCACGGCGGACAACGCCCTCTCGCAACTGGGGAACCCTGCCCCCTACATCACGAACATCTATTACGACACCACGCTAACGCCCGGTGTCGATACCATTCTGCTCACCGTGTACGGCGAATACCTCACCGAAGGCTCCACCATCTGGTTGGACGGTGCGCCGCTCACCAACGGCGTGGTTATCCAGGGCGATTCGGCCATCATCACCATTGTGGAACCCTTCAGCGGACTGTATCCGGCCATTCAGGTATACAACCCGCCCATGGCCGGCACCAACGGCACCGATGGTGGCCTTTCCAACCCCTTGTACTTCACCACCAAGGAGACCATTCTGGTGAGCGTGGATGACAAGAGCAAGAAGTATGGCGAGGTGTTGCCGCAGTTCACCGCCGTATACACCTTGGAGGGGGTGAACAGCAGCGTGCCTCTGGCAAGCTCTGAACTTACTCCCGAAGAGCAGGCACGCATTCAGAGCATCGGCATCACCACCATTGCCAACTCGCTGAGCAACGTGGGCCTGTGGGGCATTGAGGCGAACAGCGCCGATCCGTTGAGCCCCAACAGCAGCGTGCCCGCAACGAGCGCGCTCGACATCTCGCTGTTGGACCGCTACAACGTGGTGTTCCACAACGGCGTGCTCACCATAGACCCGGCCGACCTGAAGATCACCGCCCGCGACACGACCCTTATCTACGGCACACCGATCGACGGCCTGAACTTCAACTATGTGCTGAGCGATGGCGCACAAGCACTGAACATTACGCCAAGTGACAACCAGGCGATCGTGAGCGCCGTGGCCTCCACACGTGGCACCGCGCTGGTGAACGCCACCGGCCTGGTGCGCGGCACCGCACTGGTGAACAACGACGGCGAGCAGCTGCTCACGGACGATATCCTGAACAACTTCAGCTTCATGATCTCGCAGGCCGTGGCCAGCACCCGTGGCACCGCCCTTGTGAACGGCGAACTGGTGGATCCCGCGGAGCTCTATACCGCCACCGCGCTCACCAATGCCGAGTCACGCCTTGTGCGCGGAACCGCTCTGGTGAACGGCTACACGCTGGTACGTGGCACCGCACTGGTGAACACCATCGATTCGCTGGGCACCATTACGAACACCAGCTCGCTCACCAACGCAGGCAGCTTGGTGAACAGCGGCGGCGTGGTGAACAGCACCGCCATTTCGCTGAACAGCAATACCCAGACCCTGGTGATCCTGGGCGATGAGGACGTGTCCATCCTATCCGGCGAAACACCGGGCGAAGTGGTGCTGCGCTCCGTGAACCTGATCACGGGCAACACGGTGGGTACGCACCTGATCCTGCCGGGCACCTTCATCTCCAACAACTTCAACATCAGCTACGGGCTGGGCAACCTCACCATCCTGCCTGCCACAGCGCAGTTCACCATTGCGCCCAGCACGCTCACGCAGACCTACGACGGACAGCCCAAGTCGGTCGGAGTAACAGTTGTGCCCGCTGAAGTACCCTACACGGTGACCTACAACGGCGACACCATTCTGCCCGTGAACGCAGGCACCTACACGGTGGAGGTAACGGTGAACGACCCGAACTACGTGGGCTCAGCCACAGCCACCTTGACCATCCAGAAGGCTAACCCGCAGATCACCATTGCACCGGCCTCCCTCACGCAGGTGTACAGCACCACGCCACGCACGGTGAGCGTAGCCACCACCCCGACTGCTGTGCCCTACACGGTGACCTACAACGGCAGCACCACTGCACCGGTGAACGCAGGCACCTACGCCGTGGTGGTAACGGTGAACACCGCGAACTACCAGGGCACCGCCAATGCCACCTTGGTGGTGCAGAAAGCACCGGCAACGGCCACCACGGGTATCTACGTGATCAACAAGGGACAGGCATTGCCCACCTTCACGGCCACCTACAGCGGCTTCCTGGGCGGACAGACCGCTTCGGTGGTAACCTCGGTGACCTTCACGCTGAGCCCGAACTATACCAACCAGGCCGGTGTGTACGCCATCATCGTGAACGCCACAGCGGCCAACTACACCTTCACCTCGGTGAACGGCACGCTGTACGTGAACCCGGCAGGCGCTGGCACCAAGCAAGTGAAGCCCACCTTCATCTGCTTCGAGAACCTGAGCACGCCGGTGAACGGATTCTCCAAGGTGGCCTGGTTCAACTACGACAACCCGAACAACACGCCGGTGTATATCCCTTACGGGACGAAGAACTCGGTGACCGCCTCCTCCTTCGATGGCAGCCAACGACCTACCGTGTTCGTGCCGGGCGTGTCCGCCCCGATCGCCATACCCTACAATGGCTCATCCATCACCTGGCAGCTCACCAGCAACAAGAACAACGGTACATCAGGGTCAATTCCTGCGAACAGTTCGAACACCGTGTGCACCAGCCCGGGCGTGAAGAACCTGGTGTTCGATGAGGCGCCTGCTGTAACCGAAGTGAATGTGTACCCGAACCCCAGCACCGGCCGCGTGTTCCTGGAGTTCCCCGAGTTGGCGGTTGATGCGGCGCTGGTGGAGGTTTACAACGCCATGGGCGCCCGTTGCGCTGTGCGTGTGGACCGCGCAACGGACCAGCGCCTCGAACTTGACCTTAGCGCGAACGGCCAAGGGATGTACATCATCCAGGTCCTGCGCGATGGCAACATCGAGAGCTTCCGGGTGATCATTGAATAAGGGGCTAACGCTCCTTCGTTGGAAGGGCCATCTGCCGCACGTCGGTGGATGGCCCTTCCTCTTGTGGGCGTTATCTTGTGCCTCGTGCACAGACACCTGTTCCTGATCCTACTGTTCATCACCACCTTGTCCGCTGTCGGACAGGATGTTGCGGTCGATAGTTTGAAGGCGGTCCTGAAGACCTCGCTCCCCGATTCTTCGCGGGTATCCACCCTGCTTGAGCTGAGCGCACAGTTCTACCGCAGTGATGCCAAAGAGGCCCGGCGTCTGGCCACGGAAGCCAAGGACCTGGCCGAACAGAGCGGATACAAGAACGGCCTGGCACGCGCCTACAAGGCCGTGGGCATGAGCTACTACTTCCAGAACGATTGGGTGGAGACCCTGGTGAACTGGAAGCTGGCGCTGGAGGTCTTCCAGGAGATCAACGACCTGAACGGCGTATCCAACATTCTGAACAACCTGGGCGCCGTACACTTCAACGGTGGCGATGACAAGGCAGCGTTGGATTATTACCTGCAGTCGCTACGCGTGGCCGAGACCAGCAAGGACTCCCTGCGGATCGTGACGGCACTGGTGAACATCGGCACGGTATACCTGACCAAGGAGAACAGCAAGCCGTTGGCCTTCTCCTATTACAAGCGCGCACTGCCCATCAGCAAAGCACTTGGCGATAACGATGCGATCGGCACCTGTGCGGTCAACCTGGGCGAGATATTCCTTCAGGAACGTACGGCCATCGATTCCATCAAGCTCTACAACCCCGACTCCGCACTGTACTATTTCGAGATGGCGCTCGACGCCTATCGGCACTCATCCACTGGCAACCTGCCCGTGGCCCTGAAGAGCATCGGAAAAGTGTATGCCATCCGCAAGGATTTCGCCAAGGCCATACAATACCAGACCGAGGCCTACCAGATCGCCAAGGCCATGGATGCGCGCCTGGAAATGGCCCAGGTGCTGCTGAGCCTGGCCGGCACCTACCAGCGCCAAGGGGATTACAAACAGGCCATTGCCAAGTTCCACGAGGCCAAGATCATTGCGGACGAGGTTGGCGCGCTGTACGAGATGCACGATGCCTACCAAGGCCTTGCCAACAGCTACTCCAAGACCGCGGACTTCAAGCAGGCCTACAACTACCTGAACCTGTACGCCGACCTGAAGGACACGCTGTACAACGCGGACATGGACAAAAAGCTGCAGGCGCAGACCCTGAGCTACGAGATCGAGAAGAAGGAGGGCCAGATCTCCTTGCTGGAGAAAGACCAGGAGTTGCGCTCTTTGGAATTGAAGCGCCAGAAGGCCATCAAGAACGGCACCATCGCCGTCGGTCTGCTTTTCCTGGTGCTTGCCGGTGGGCTCTTCAACCGCTACCGCTACACCAAGAAGACCAACGCCATCATCACCAAGGAAAAGGAACGCAGCGAGCAACTGCTGCTGAACATCCTGCCCGAAGAGGTGGCCGAGGAACTGAAGGCCAAGGGCGAGGCCGAGGCCGTGCAGATAGACCATGTGAGCGTGCTCTTCACGGACTTCAAGGGCTTTACCGCACTGAGCGAACAGGTGACCCCGAAGCAGCTCGTGCATGACCTGCACGAATGCTTCAGCGCCTTCGACCGCATCTGCGAGCAGAACGGCCTGGAGAAGATCAAGACCATTGGCGACGCGTACATGGCCGCTGGCGGACTGCCTGTGCCCAACAGCACCCATGCCATGGACACCATCAAGGCTGCCATGGCCATGCGCGATTTCATTGCCGAAGGCAAGGCCCGGAAGATCGCGGCGGGGCTCCCCTTCTTCGAGATCCGCATCGGCATCCACACCGGCCCGGTGGTAGCGGGTATCGTGGGCGTGAAGAAGTTCAGCTATGACATCTGGGGCGACACGGTAAACACCGCCAGCCGCATGGAATCATCCGGCGAGCCGGGCCATGTGAACATCAGCGAGGCCACCTACGATATGGTGAAGGACCAACCCGGTCTCACCTTCACTTCACGTGGCAAGGTGAATGCCAAGGGCAAGGGCGAGATGGAGATGTATTTCGTGGAGCTCGCCTAAGGGAGAACGGCATATTGGGAGTGCCGACCCTGCTGTATCGAACCAAGGAACACCAGGCGTGTACTGCGAGCGTACACTATGCTCCTCATGCGCATGACCCACCTCGCCATCATCACGCTGTTGATCCTGGCGAACACCGCCCAAGCACAGGGCAAGCCCAACTTCCCCGATCCGCAGCAGGCTTATTTCGGTGTGCCGATCTTCGAGAACCCAGCTGATAGTGCGGAGTTCATGGAGTTCCATTCAGGCCTCCAATGGGACAGTGTCGTCACCGCATTGGATACTTCGCGCACGACCTACAAACTGGTGTGGCGCGATAACCAGCATGGTGGCTTTTGGATGGTGTCCCGTGGTGATGGAAGCACCTTGGTACGTTCAACGGGGACCATGTGCATAGGCCCTATGCACTACGAAGGCCACTTCCGCACCGCAAGCGGCAAGCGCGGCATCATGATCGCTTGGGAAACGCCCTGCGGCTTGATCTGCCGCACGGCGAGCTATTACGTGGAGGAGTGAGCGGTTCGGGAACATGGCCCGAACTTTGCCCGGCAGCTTCACCCTTTCCCACTCCCTTGCGCGTCCCGCCATTCCTGCTCGTTATTCTGGTCCTGAGCGCCTGCGGTACTGCGGTGTCCCAGGATACCGATCGGCCCATCCCCTTTACGCGGTTGGAGGCTCCGGACACCCTGCGTACCGTGCAGGATGTGGCTGCCCTGAAATGGTCCAACCCCACGGTGGACGTGGACGACCGCAGCATTACCGAACCCAATGACCCGTTGGAAGAGGGCAGCGCCATGCTGGTGAAACGGGCAGGCGATCGGTGGTTGGCCTATGCCCTGCCGCTGTACAAGGACAGCCGGAGCGTCTTCGAGCTGCAACACTTCACGTCCGATGGCCGGTTCCTGATCGCCGAACAATGGTCGAACAACTTCACCCGTGGGCAGGAAGTGCATGAGACGGAACTTTACCTCATCGACCTAGAGCGCCTGACCTACGCCAGCGTGACGATCCTTGAGGACAATTTCGAGTGGACGATCGATGAGCACGACGTGCAACATGACCACCGCACCCGCGACAGTTCGGTGGTGAGCATCACCAGCACCCATATCCACTTGGTGCACGGCTGCAAGGTGAACGGAAAGCCTGTTCCTTGCAAGGTTCCATCGGCATCGTACCGGCTCACCCCGGAAGCATTGGTGCCTGACAGCAGCATCAGCATTGCCCCGGTCGTTACTGGCGCAAGCCAGCTCCCGGCGCCTCCGGGTGGTTGGGACCGCCACACCTTGCGCCGCAACCAACGGGTGTGCCCCGGTCGCACTGCCAAGAACATGGCCCGCCCATTGGTGGACGCAGCTGCTCGAGGTCGGCTTCTGCAATACGCCATATCGGACTTCACCGGAGCCACCTTGCGTTACGGCGCCAAACTGCCCTTCGAGAACGGGTTGCGCATCACGCTGCTCTGCGAACGCGACGATGACCACGACCTGCTGTGGTTGACCTACGATCAACTGGGGCAGTTGCAAGGTGTGGATACGCTGGCCTCCACCTATGGCGACGGCCAGTACGCCGTTTCGGAGTGCATCCACTTGAGCCCGTACGGGCAGTTGCTCGTGGAGTCGGTACACAACGAGACGCTGCGCGATGAGGTGGACACCATGGCCTACCGGTGCGACACCCTAGTATACGAGCCGGTGATCGAGGGCGTGGCATATGCTGACGAGAGCGGCGAGGTCAAGCATCGCTATCAGCTCCGTCGCCGGGTAATGGACCTCAGCCGTTGCTGGGTGGAGAAGCACCACGTTGACGCACAGCCTCCCTACCTATGGCATTCGCTGCGCGAGGTGATACCGCCCGGTCGAAGGGTGTTCCTACAGGCCAGCGGTGACCTGAACCGCGATGGCGCCGAGGACCACGTGATCGTGCTCACCAACGAGGCCGACGATGGGCCGCGTGACCTGCTCATCGCCTTCACCGCGCCGGACGGTGGCCGCTTTGTGCAGCACGCGTTGCACCAAAGCTTCCTGCCCGAAAAAGAGAGCGGAGGCTTTCACGACCCGATCGGCGAGGAAGGCATCAGCGGCATCTCCATCGCTGCAGATACACTCGTCATTACGCAGTTCGGTGGCAGCGCGTGGAAGTGGACCAGCACGGACAAGTATGTGTTCGATCCCGTTCGCAAGGCGTTCTACCTGGTGGAGTCCGGTGGTCGCTCCTTCCACGCCTCAGGGGAAGAAAGCCAGGCCGAAGAGCTGCAGGCGCTGGAAGAACTGCGCACGAAGCAGCGACTGACCAAGGAACAGGCCGCGCGGTACGGCGAGCTGAAGGAACTTGCGGATAAAGCGACGTGGAAGTCCACGCGTTACCCGTTGGGCACAAGGCCCATGGGCAAGTAGCCTCCTTGCTCCTCGGCCTGCGTCCTACCGAGCTGCACTTACTGCCGCACCACCCGCATTTGCCAACGCTCCGTTCCCGTGCGCAACACCACCGTGTAGAGCCCGGGGGCAAAGGGCGACAGGTCCAACGAAGTGCCGCGTTGCTCCAGTACTTTTTGGCCAGCGGCGTTCCATAACTCCACCATCTGCACGTTCGCTGCACCACGGATGGTGAGCGGTCCGTCGGTGGGATTGGGCACCAACTGTATACCGGGCGCATCGTGCATCAACAGACCGGTGGTGATCTCGTAGGTAATGGTGTTGGAGGCCGGAGATGCACACCCTGCCACCGTGGCCACCACATGGTAATCGCCCGGAACGGTAATGGTCACGTTGGCCGTATTGCCTCCGGGCAGCACCCCGCCATTGAAGTACCATTGGTAGGTGGCATTCGGCACAGGGCTCGCGCTCAACACGTTGCCGGTGATGCTTGCCACGGGGGCTTGCACAGTGTTCAATTCGATCAGCAGCGGTTCGCTCTGCAAGCTGGTGGCCGTGGCGCAGGTGGCATTGCCCGCAAGGGTGCAACGCACCAGCGCATTGCCCGTCAATCCGTTGATGGTGTAGCTCGCACTGTTCCCTCCTACCGGCTGATCGTTCACGGTCCATTGGTAGCTGGGTGTCGTGCCGGCATTGGTGGTGGTGGCGGAAATGGTGATCACATCACCCGCGCAATACGGACCTTCCGAGGTGGACAGCGCGATGGTGGGTGTGCAGACCGCTGCGCAGGGCGAAGTGTGGCTGCCCAGGTGGCTATAATCATTCACGGGATAGGCGATCCACTCCACATCGGGCAGGAAGGGATCGGTGCCATCGGGATCGCCATGATCGATGGTGGGCTTACGCACAAGCACCGTGTAGAAGGTGCCCACGCCGTTGTTGAACCAGTAATTATCCTCCTCGAAGAAGTCGCCCACGCGGCCGATGACGTCGATGGGTGTATCGCCGTTCACGAGCACGATGGTCTCCTGCCCATCGAACCACAGGTCGGTGATCTGGTCGGCGTAGGTATTGATGTTGGTGGCGTAGTTCGGTGCCACATACACACGCACATCACCCGGCTCAATGACCCCACTGAGCAGGGTGGCATCGTAGGTATGTTCTCCGTTCGGGTAGAACCGCAGGGCATACCCGGTGAGGTCCACGGGTACCGAGCGCGGGTTGTAGATCTCGATGGCCCGTGCAATGTCGCCTGGGTAATGCACCATCTCACTGACGAAGAGGTCGTGGCAAGGCTGGGGCTCCGGTCCTACCACCACTTCATAGTTAATGCCTGTCCGGCGGTACAGGTGTACGGCCTCGGTCTCTGCACAGCTGGCGTAGATCTCCGGGGTGCCATCACCATTGATGTCGCCCGCGCCCACGAACTGCGCGTTGGGTGTGTTGCGTGCCAGCAGGTGGCGGGTGAAGACCTCGCTGCCATCGTTCTCGTACCAGTCGGTGCTGCGGTCATCAAGAGCTGAAGCCACCACGTCCACGTCGCCATCGCCATCGAGGTCGGTGGCCACTACGTAGGTCGCGTAGCCCACGCCATAGGCCAGCACACGCTCGGTATAGGCCGGGAAGGCCCCACCACTGCTCTCGTACCAGTTGATACGGTCCTGATCGCCCATGGTGGCCACGATGTCCTTGTCGCCATCGCCGTCCATGTCCACCCAGAAGCAACTGGTGATGCCCGGTGCCGATTGGTCGATCTCGAAGGCCTGGTAACTACCGTTGCCCATGTTGCGGTGCAACACGAGTTTGCCTACCTGTTGCAGGTTGGAGAAGCACGCCGAGAGCACGTCCATATCACCGTCGTTGTCGTGGTCGAACGAGCGCACCTCATAGGGCTGCGGATAGGTGGTGTTCACCGTGAACTGGGTGAAGACCTCGCTCCCGTTGTTCTGGTACCAGTAGATGAAGCCGCCATTGAGGTTGGAGGCCACCACGTCCAGGTCACCATCGTTATCGTAGTCCACCACATCGCACGAGTAGGCGTTGGTGAGGTTCGCCACCAGGCGCTTCACGAAATTGCCACCTCCCTGATTCTCGATCCAGCTCACCTTGTTACCGCTGCGTTCAGTAAGCACGGCATCCATGTCGCCATCGCCATCCAGATCGGCGGCCTTCATGTCCACCCCACCGGAGACCAGCAGGCGGAACGGCCCTTCGCGTACGATGCGTGCCTCCATATTGCCGCCGCCATCGTTCACATACCAGTTCACATAGAGCAGGCCCACCGCCATCATGTCCACATCACCATCGTTGTCGAAGTCGCCGTGGCAAACGCCGCGGGCATCGGTAAGGATGCGGTTCATGGGCCGGGGCTCGAAGCCCGTCGTAGCGGGGTTGATGTAGGCACGCACATCAGCGCTTGAGGCGGCCACCACGTCCTGGTCCCCATCACCGTCCAGGTCCGCGGCCATTACGAGCGATGCGAAGTCGAGATCCGTATCCAACGTGATACCTGCGGTATTGAACGTGCCATTGGCGCTGTACCCACGCCAGTAGAGCATATCCTCTCCGTAGTCGGCCACCAGCAGGTCCTTGTAGCCATCGCTGTTGAGGTCGCCCGCACCCACACCGCGTATACCGCTATAGGTGGTCACCGATTGCTGTGTGAAGGTGGTGCCCGTGTTACGGAAATAGCCCATTCCGCTCGCGCCGGCGTACAACAGGTCCATGTCACCGTCCAGATCGATATCGTCCTGCACCAGGCGACGTGGGGTGGTCATGTTGGCGAGCAGCTCGTTGGTGAACGTACCACTGCCGTTGTTCCGGAACAGGCGGATGGCGCCTGCGGTCTGCACGGCCGCGGCAACGTCCACATCGCCGTCGCCATCGTAGTCATGGGCCTGCACATGGGCCACGCCGGTGAGTCCGGTGGCGATGTCCAACTGGGTGAACGCAAAGCCGCCGTTGTTCCGCAGCCAATACACCTTGTTCGCCGTGAATGCCGCACAGACCAGGTCCTTGTCGCCATCGCCGTCCATGTCCGCAACGGCCACACCCGATGCGCCACCGGTGCTGCCGAAGAGGAACAGGCGATCGAAGGTGTTGTCGCCATTGTTGCGGTAATAGAGAATGCGGTTCACGGCCATATCGGCGACGATGATGTCCATATGACCATCCTCGTCCAGGTCGTTGAGGAGCACGCATTGGGCCTCCTGGGCGTCGAGGCTCAAGGTCCTTTTCTCGAAGGTGCCCGTGCCATCGTTCACGTACCACACCAGGTTGCGCAACCCGCCGGTCACCACATCGATATCGCCGTCGTTATCAAGGTCGCCAGTGACCATGGCCAGCGTGGAGTGCGAGATCAGCTCAGTGCTGTATCCCTGGGCGTTCGCTGTTGTCGCGAATACGAGAGCGAGCACGAGCAGGACGGATGGCTTCTTCATCATGAGGGCGAACATAAGGTCCTTCCGGTCATTCGGGCGCCACGATCGAGCGCACGCAGGTCCCCAGTGATCGGGCGCTGGGTCCACTGTGACCAAGAGTGAGCTGAAGGTGAACGCTCTTACGGGATTTTCGTGGAACTTCGTTCACCCAAGAACACGATGCCTACACCGGCCAAAAAAGCGAGCAGCGCGGCCAAGCGACCCAAGGCCAAGGCGGCACCCGTGAAGTTGCTCTCCGGCGGCAACCCACAGATCGCCAAAGGCGATGGCGATGCGCCTGTGCAAGCCTACATCGCCGCTATGCCGGGCTGGAAACGAGAGGTGGGCGAATGGCTCGATCAGCTCATTGAACGACAAGTGCCCACGTTGCAAAAAGCGGTGAAGTGGAACTCGCCGTTCTACGGGGTGGAAGGCCAAGGCTGGTTCCTGGCCACACATTGCTTCACCCATTTCGTACGACTGACCTGGTTCCAAGGACAGGCGTTGAAGCCTTTGCCTCCCGGGCCCAGCAAGGACAAGAACGCACGTTACCTGGACATCCGTGAGAACGATAAGGTGGATGAGAAGCAGCTCGTCTCTTGGATCGAACAGGCATCCCGACTGCCCGGTTGGCTGGGACATTGAACATCTCACTGACCACACGTAATGAACCCCAAGGTCAATTGGTTCTTCGAGAAGGACGGGCAATGGAAGACCGCCTTCGCCCTGCTGCGCGAGCTGGCCATGGACAGCGGCCTTACCGAAGAACTGAAGTGGGGCCACCCCTGCTACACCCTGAAGGGCAGGAACGTCTTTCTGATGCACGGCTTCAACGACTACTGCGCGCTGCTCTTCCACAAGGGCGCACTGTTGAAGGATGATCACGGCATATTGGTCCAACAAACCGCCAACACACAGAGCGCGCGGCAGATCCGCTTCACCAGCTTGAAGCAGATAAAGGACATGGCGCCTGTGATCCGCAGCACCATGCAGCAGGCCATAGCGATCGAACAGAGCGGAGCCAACGTGCCCTTGAAGAAGACCGCAGAGTTCGCCATGCCGGAAGAGTTCGCCAAGGCCTTGAAGCAAATGCCCGAGCTGAAGAAGGCGTTCAACGCACTTACGCCCGGACGGCAGCGCGCCTATCTGTTGCACTTCGCCGGGGCCAAGCAGGCCAAGACCCGCGAGGCACGGATCGAGAAACACGTGGAGCGCATCCTGGCCGGAAAGGGCTTGGACGACTGAAACAGTTCAGACCACCACAACGGGAACAGCGAACACGGCTAAGGCCGTTCGAGAGTGAAGCGGACCATGCTGCTTATGGTGCGCCTCCCATCCGGTGCGCTTTCATCCGGCACCCAGGCCGGTTTCCACCCCGTAATGTGCATCAGGCTCATCTCCAGATCATAGACACGGTCTGTCTGCTCCCTGTCCATCCGCGCGTAGAACGAGCCGGTGGGCCCTACCTGACCGAAACCGGTCCAGCTCCGACCATCCGGAACACTTTGGGGGCGACCTTGTACCTGCTGGGCGGCTAGCGCATCAAGGAAGCTGCGCTGCCCACCCGAGTAGCTGGCCTTGCCGTAGTCATCCCCCTCTACGCTGCCTGCTCCGCAACCACCCGTCCACTGGTCCATGGGCTCCAACATCACACCCATGCTATCGCGTTCCACCCGCAGCCGGCAGCCGCCACAAGTGATATCTTCGATTGAAGGAACACGTGCAGCTTCTGCCTTACGGTCCCATCTTCGATCAAGCCCGGCACAGCCGATCATCCGTTCCAGGTCCACCTCGAACGCCCCGGGCCGGAACGGGATGCGAAGGCCCGGATGCCAACCGTCGAAGCCGACGAAGAGCACCGAGAGCGTCATCCGTTCGCCGGTGGTGCGCCGCGTGATCTCCAAGTGGATGTCGCGAAGGCCGCAGCCCGCATCGAGCAGCAGGTCGATCCGGCCGTCCGTGCTGTCCTTGTCCGTCATATGGAAGGTATACTGGCCGCGGGTCTCCTTCACCTCGAACGCACGGTCGCTATGTACCCATGTAAGGTGATCGAGCGGGATCTGCAGCACGATGTTCGTACAGCAGCATTGAGCATCGGCGTTAATGGCCCACAAGCAACAGGAGATCAACAGGTAGAAGCGGAAGGTCGGCATCGCGCACCTGTACACCGGTGATCGGGAGTGGTTCAACGTGCGGCAAAGTGATGCATCTTTCGGAGGTTCATACCATGCTCACCGCCATCATCCCCAAACTGCCCATGCGCGACGCCGTCGCCACCCGGACCTATTACGTGGACCAGCTCGGCTTCAAGGCGAAGGGGCACTACCCCGACTACCTCATCGTGGAGCGCGATGGGCTTGAACTTCACTTTTTCCTGTTCGCCGACCTGGACCCGCTCACCAACGATGGCCAAGTGTACATCCGCGTGGCCGACATCGACACCCTCTACCAAGCATTGGTGGATCGTGGCATGGCCATTCATCCGAACGGTTCCCTGGGCACCAAGCCATGGGGACAGCGCGAGTTCGCCTTATTGGACCCGGACCATAACCTGCTGACCTTTGGGCAGCCACAATGAACCACGTGAAAAGGAGCGCCGCCATGTTGAGCGGAGGCCAGCGGTTTGCCTCCGTAGGGGAGTTGCTGGAGTTCCTACCTGCCTACGAACGATCGCTCACGGAGCAGCTTCGCGAGCTCGTTGTGGCCGAAGCACCGGACCTGAAGGAGCGCTTGAGCTTCAACGTGCCCTTCTACAAGGGACGGCGGGATGTGTGTTTCATCTGGCCCGCATCCGTGCTCTGGGGCAAGAACAAGACCTACGAAGGAGTGCGCTTCGGAATGAGCTATGGCACCCTTGTTCCGGGTTGCGAGCCGTACCTCCAACGCGGTCCACGCAAACAAGTGCTCTGGCGCGACCTGTTGACACTTTCGGACACCGACATCCGTCAGATCCGCTCACTGCTGCAACAGGCCGTGGCAGTTGACCGGGAACGTGCCCTTGGCTTGCGCTGAAGCCGGAACTTCGCACACGCATGCCGAAAGCCAACAACCCCTTGATCCTGCCCGGTACGCTCCGGTTCCTTGCCGAGCTGGAAGCGCACAATGACAAGCCCTGGTTCGAGGCCAACAAGCAGCGCTACCTTGTTGCCCATGCGAACATGGTGGACTTTGCGGATGCGTTGCTTGAACGTATGCAGGCCCACGACAAGCTGAGCACGCCCAGCGGTGCCAGGAGCCTGATGCGCATCTACACCGACCAGCGCTTCCACAAGGACAAGCCACCCTATGCGCCACGTTTCGGTGGGCGTTTGGTGCGCGTGAAACCCGCTTTGCGTGGCGGCTACTTCTACCGCATACAGCCCGGCGACCGCTCGCACGTTACCTGCGGATTCATGGGTCCCGAGGCCAGCGATCTGCGACTGATCCGCCAGGATATCGACCACGATCACCAGACCTGGCGCAAGATCCTGCGCAGCAAGAACCTGCGCGCCCATTTCGGCGAGCTCTTCGGAGAGGAAGTGGCCACCATTCCACGGGGTTACGCAAAGGACCATCCGGCCGCGGATCTCCTACGGAAGCGGCAGTTCCTGTTGCGCCGCAGCTTCACCGACAAGGACGTGCTGGCGCCTGACTTCCTTGATGAAGTGGTGAAGACCTTCCTCGCTGTGCGGCCTTGGTTCGATCATATGACCGAAGTGCTGACAAGCGACGGCAACGGCGAATAGCCCCGTGGTCAGGCCTTCTTCACGAACTCGCTCTTGAGACCCATGGCCCCGAAACCATCCACCTTACAGTCGATGTTGTGATCGCCGTCGGTGAGGCGGATGCCACGCACCTTGGTACCGGCCTTGATCGCTTTGGGAGCACCTTTAACAGGCAGGTCCTTGATCACGATCACATCGTCACCGTCGTGCAGCACGTTGCCATTGGCATCCTTCACCACCGGTCCGGCCTCTTCTGCGGCCACTTCATCGGGGTTCCATTCATGCCCGCACTCGCCGCACATCCACGACGTACCCGTGGGATAGGTGATCGTGGAACGGCACTCGGGGCAGGGTTTTGTATCGCTCATAATGGCCGCGAAAGTACCGGTCCTCTTGGAGTGGCAGGTGATCGCGGTCAGGTGGGCTCAACGCTGCCTTCGGTACCAGTTCTGGACCAACCCGCTGGGGAACGCGTGGCTCTTCTCCAACACCAATGAACATGGAGGTCTACCATCCTTGAACAAACGCACACCACCACCGAGCAGCACGGGTATGGTGGAGATGCAATAGCGGTCGATCAGATCGTGCGACGCCAACAGGTGCACCAGTTCGGCACCACCATCGCAATAGATGTTGCGCCCAGGCCGTGCCTTGAGCGTGCGTAGGAAATCCACTGGATCGGCGTGATGGAAATGGATATCGCCCTGCGAAGGCCGTGGCGTGCGGGTCATCACGTACAACGTGCGCCCCGGATGCGGATCGGGCACACCCATGGCGGAAACCTTGTCGTACGTACGCCGGCCCATCACCACCGTATCCACTGTGGCCGTGAGATCAGCGTAGCCATAGTCCTCGCCTTCCTGCGCGACCGAATGGAGGAAGGAAAGGTCCTCATCGGCAGGAGCGATATAGCCATCGACACTGGCCGCGATATACAGGATGATCTCACGCATCGGCCATGGGATCACTTGTTGCGCTGAAGGTCCCTCAGCAGGTACACCAGTACAGCTAGCAGGAACACAATGTTCACCGTCCGCGCGAAGGGAGGCGCACCCTCCGGCCAAAGCTGACCAAGGAGAACGATGGCGTTCAGCACAACGAGCAGAAGAAGTAGCGTCCGACGCATTACGAATGGATGGGTAACACAAGTATACCCCTATTGGCTTTTGTGCGCCTTTCTTGTGGAACCTAATGCACCTTGGTAGAGGCACAGCACGAACGGCCCACCCTGTCAAAAGTGCCGAGCGGTTGGAAGTGATCGCGACTTTTGGGTACCACAGGTCATGATGAACGCTCATCTTCCGAACTTCAGCCCATGGAACGCCACCAGCTCTTCGACCAATTGGAACGCCATGCACAGGTTTTCCGCGCCCTCCTCGCCGACCTCTCGCTAACCGAGACCACCTGGAAGCAGGCGCCCGGAAAATGGTGTCCCTTGGAAGTGGTCTGCCACCTGGTCGATGAGGAACGCGAGGACTTCCGGGCACGACTGAGGTCCACTTTGGAAACGCCTGAAGCGCCCTGGCCCAAGATCGATCCGGCAGCATGGGTCGCGGAAAGGAAGTATGCCGAACAGGACTTCGGCTCGAAGCTGAACGATCTCCTGGAGGAACGGCAACGATCACTGCTGTGGTTGCGCGCACAGGACCATGCATCGTGGACCAATGCTTACATCCACCCGAAGGTGGGGCCTGTGAGCTGCGACCTGCTGCTGACCAACTGGGTGGCCCACGACCTGCACCACATCCGCCAGCTGATCAACCTGCGCTACGCCTACCTGCAAGCGAACACAACGGTACCGCTGGACTACGCGGGCACGTGGTAGCCCCTAACTTGCGGCCGAATGATACGCACCGGCAGCATACAGGAACTGTCCATTCTCCGCCACACCCCCGCCGGACTTGTGCTCGGCGATGAGGACACGGCCGAAGTACTGTTGCCCGAGAGCGAGCGCCCCACCAACGATACCATCGGCGGCACCGTGAAGGTGTTCGCGTATCGCGATGGTGAAGGCAAACTGAAGGTGACCACACAACTACCGAAAGCACAGGTGGGCGAGTTCGCTCCCATGCGTGTGAAGTCCGTTACCCGTGATGGCGCTTTGCTGGAATGGGGCGTTCCCGTGGACCTCATTGTGCCGCACAGCGAGCAGAAGAAACCGTTGGTGGAAGGGCGTTGGGTGGTGGTGCGCGTGGCCTTGAACGAGGCCACCGACCGTACCTACGGCAGCACCCGCATCGAGGACCATCTGGACAACAGTGCACTCACCGTGAAGCAAGGCCAAGAAGTGAGCCTTGTGGTCTATGGCCGCAGCGACCTGGGCTACAGCGTGGTGGTGAACAACTTGCACCACGGTCTGGTACACGCCAATGAGGTCTTCAAGCACATATCGGTCGGCGATCGGATCCCGGGCTACGTGAAGACCGTGCGTCCGGACAACAAGCTGGACATCACCCTGCAGCCCATCGGCTACCGGCAATACATCGATGCGAACACGGCCATGCTGGCCAAACGCATTCAAGCGAAAGGTTTCATACCCCTCAGTGACAATAGCTCTGCCGAAGAGATCTACGCCGAGTTCGGCATCAGCAAGAAGGCGTTCAAGAAAGCGCTCGGCGCCTTGTACAAGGAACGCTTGGTGCGCATTGGAGATGACGGCGTGGTGTGGGTGGGATAGTGCGTGATCACGAAAGACAAGGAAAAACCTCAGCCATGAACCCGATCCTTCGCAACGTTCTCGCTGTTCTTGCCGGTGCCACCGTGTGCTTCATGCTCAATGGTTTCCTGCTCGGTGCAATGATGCAGATCATCCCACCACCGGAAGGGTTCGAGCCCAATGTGATGTCCACGTACAGCCTGCTCCAGGCGAAGCACTTGCTATCTCCCTTTGTGGCGCACGCCATTCCTTCGCTCGTCGGCGGGTTCATTGCGGCGCTCATCGCTGTCAACCGGAAAATGACCGTTGCGCTGGTGGTGGGTGGTCTGCATTTCGTTGGTGGTGTGGCTGCGGCCTTCCTGATCCCCGCCCCCACGTGGTTCGTTGTGCTGGACCTTACGGTGGCCTACCTGCCCATGGCCTGGCTGGGTGGGCGCTTGGAAGGGCTACTGAAATAAGGGTCCAGATCGTTCGGCCCATTCCCTGACCGAACATCTTATCGGGCAAGCACACTTGGCATTCAACCATGCCGAGGCGTCGAATGAAGGCGCCTAAAGCCGCACCAAGTGCGTCAAAAGGTCTGAGAACCACTAATTTGCATTGGTGAACGGGCTTCGACATCTCGTCGTGCTGCTTTTCGGAGCGATCTGGTGGGGGGCCTACGCCCAGCCCGGATGTTCGCCCGCGACCACGAACGGCACATGTGCGACCGCGGTCCCGCTAACGGTGAACGGGGCATGTGTGAACGGCACCACCTGCAGCGGTGGTGCCCAAGCGGCAAGTACCTGCCTTTTCGCAGGGTCCCAATGTTCCTGGTACTCGTTCACCGCGACCGCTGCCAGCATGTACGTTAACATCGACCTGACCGCGACAAGTGGCTGTCACATCAGTTCAAACGTGTACCGCGCCACCGGCCCATGCACCGGCCTTACCCAGCTCTCCTGCCTTGCAGGCGCTCCGCTGGATGATATGCATCCATTGACGGGCCTTACCGTTGGTGGGCTGTACTACATTCAGGTCTGCTACTCCCCAGGCGGCCCTTGCGGCAACAATGGTTCAGCGCAATACTGTGTCAACGTGGGCATACCCGACCCTCCGTGTGCAACATGTTCCACTCCTTGTGGCGATGCCTATGGCTACACTTCAGCACCAACCGTGGCACAGGTGGTCGCCAACTGTATCTCTACCCCTTTCCACCCGCCTCTGCAACCGGGCACCCCGCAGACCTTTTGCAATACGTTCACGGCGACCAACACGAACGTCAGCTTCAATGTGGTGATCACCTCCGATTGTGGTACCGGCAACGTGACCAACTTTTCGTGGGCCCTGTACAACTTCCCGTCGTGCGGTGGGACCATACAGACCGGCACATTGGCCAGCCTGAACTTCACAGGCCTTACTGTAGGAAACAGCTATGTGTTCTGTTACACATTCACCGTACCGGCCGGCTGCACGCACACACAACACTGCCCCTATTTCGTTGGGGCCACTGTACCCCTGCCGGTCACTTGGCTCGAGTTCACAGTCGAGGGCACCGAACAAGGGTGGGCTGACCTGCACTGGACAACCGGCTCAGAGATGAATAGCGATCACTACACGGTGGAACGCTCCCGCGATGGCGAGCAGTTCGTCGATCTCGGAGATGTGGCCGCCATAGGACTTTCCTCGACCCCCACGAGCTACGCCTTCCTGGATAAGGAACCCCATCCAGGCATC
This sequence comes from uncultured Chryseobacterium sp., assembly GCA_964592515.1. GTDB lineage: Bacteria > Bacteroidota > Bacteroidia > Flavobacteriales_F > PHOS-HE28 > PHOS-HE28. The sequence goes on from CAZQFG010000005.1 coordinate 36,145, forward strand.
AACTACTACCGTATCCGCCAGACCGATACGGACGGTTCAACGTCGTTCACTCAAGTGAAGAGCGTGGTGATCGGGGTTGGTCTCGGGGATGCTTTGGTGATCCCCAACCCGACCAGTGGTGATGCGAACCTCTCCTTCACCTCCTATTCAGAGGATAAGGTGCACATCGCGATCCATGATGCGTTCGGTCGGGTCGTTTACGAACAAATGGCACAAGGCCATACAGGCTACAACAGCCAATTGATCAGGACCTCAGAGCTGGCCCAGGGTGTTTATTCCATTACCTTAGGCACTATTGATCGGCAGCTCACCGTACGCTTCATACGGGAATGACACAAGGTCCAGTTAGAGCGCTGTGACCCTGTACCGGGCCTTCCGAAAGAAACGTTCGTTCAATGGCCTGCTCAGAAGACGCAAAGGCTGACAAGTCGCACATGGACCCCACCCAACAGGCCGTACGCATCTTCGGTCGGCATGCCGAATCCTACGCCCAGAAGTACGCCGACGTGGGGCGATACGCTCCTTCGCTGGACCGCTTTCTGTCGGTGATACCCACAAATGGCCAAGTGATCGAACTGGCATGCGGACCGGGGAATGTAACACGCTACCTGCTGGACCGCCGTACTGACCTTCGGGTGCTCGCCACGGACCTTGCGCCTGAAATGTTGGCCATGGCCGAACGAACAGTACCAGAGGCCGAACACCAATTGATGGACATGCGAGCAGTGGGCTCCGTGCAGCGCCAATACCATGGTGTGGTGTGCGCTTTCGGTCTGCCCTACTTGGACCAAAAAGCAGCGGTACAATTCATCCGCGATGCGGCCACTTGCCTGCTGCCGGGTGGTGCCCTGTATCTGAGCACCATGGAGGATGATCCCGCCAAAAGTGGTTGGGAGGGCCCTTCGGAAGACCAGCCGATCTTCATGAACTATCACCTGGCGACGGACCTGGATGCGGCGCTGCGCGCGGCCGGCATGGCCCCTTCTTTGCTTGAGCGGACCAGCTACCTTTCAGCGCACGGTGTTGCAGTCACGGATGTGATGATGGTGTATACCAAGTGAGGCCGTTCCCTGATAGGTGGACCTGCGTGATCGGTCCGCAAGTGCCATTCACCTCAGTGGCGAAGCACCCAGTTCGCTACCAACTGTGGCACCTCTGGATTGAAATGCTCGCTCATGTAGGCATCATCCAGTGTTCCCGCGGCCTGTATCGCTACATAGTCGGCCATTGAAGGCACCGTGTGGTAGTGGTGGGTGGTCCCTTTGACCACACGGCTCTCGGCGGCACCCGGGCGCACACCATTGATGGCATCGGCAATGTTGGCGGCCCAACCCGTATCGATGGCGTGCAGATCGAACTCACCGGCCAAGGTGAGCACCGGACAGGGCACGTTGCGATAATTGGCAAGGATGTCCAGCTGCCCCAGGTCATGGAAGAAGCCGTAGTGCATCAGCCCATGCCACAGTGTACCATCGGTGTAGTCACCTGTCGCAGCAGCAAGCTTCGGGTCGCGTTTCAGTTCCTCCGGAGTCCGTTGGTCCAGGTAAAAGGCGGCCAGTACAGGCAGCTTGTTGCGCACGTCCTGTTCAATGACCACCGGGTCCTTTCCTTCCAGATCCTGCTGCTCGCGCAGCAACCGCACCTCGTATTCGAACCAACTGGTGGCCACACCGCCCCATGCGATGATGCCCGCCACCGGAGCGGCCTTTGCCACCAAAGGCGCGGTAAGAACACCCATGGAATGACCGTAAAGGAAAATGCGTTGCGGATCGATCTGCGGCTGTTCGCGCAGGTGAAGCAGAGCGGCCTGGTAGGCGGCCACCTCGTGGTCCATGTCCATCTCCTTGCACGATGTGGTGTTGCGGCTGTCGCCCATGCCCGGCTTCTCCACCCTGTACACCGCGACCCCTTGGGCCACGATGCCTTCCACCCATTGTTTGTAGGGCGAGTCCGGTGCGTTGGCAAAGTCCTGTGAGTAACAGCCCACACCGGGCACCCACAGGATCACCGGTGGACGCTCCACCCCTTTGGGCAGAACGAGGATGCTGCGCAGCGCACCGCCGTCAAAGGGTACTTCGCCGTAGTGTACCGTTCCATGCAGCGAGGTCTCCAATGGCCTCCCCACCACCTTGCCTTTCAGGGTGATCGTCCGTCCGTTGCGGGCCACCTTCAGCACCAGTTGTTGCCCGGCGCGCCATGTGCCGATATCCTTGACCAATGCAGGCACGGTCGTGGTCCGCATGTCGTTCACGCTCACCAAGGTGTCGTTGGCAAGCACGCCGATCGCAGCCGCCGTGCCACCGGGAAGTACCTCCACCACCCGAACACCCGGTAGGGCCTCCACGGGAGCCAATCGCGCGCCTAATGCCCCTTTGCGTTCCAAGATCTGCGCATGGGCGGGAAGGCAGGCGAACACAACGCTGCCGATCAGCAGGAGCATGGCTGGTATCCTCATGGTGCGAAGTTCGATGCCTCGTGCACGGGTCCGATCACCGCTCATGGATCCGGCTCACCATCCAGCTCACCGTTCGTGACATCGATCCACCGCTCATCACGCGACGAGTAACTTCAACCACAGCAGGGGCGTCACAGCACAGCAACCCGCTCAACCCATGACCATCCTCCGTTCCATTGCCCCGGCCATGCTGCTCTATACGCTTCAGGCCGCAGCACAATGCCCCTTCGACCCCACCATTACACCGGACGACCTGATCCTCTGTCCGGGTGAACAGGGCGAGCTTACCACACAGGCATACGATGCCTACCAGTGGTACAAGGAAGGTGTGGCCATCCCGAATGCCACGGGACAGACCCTGGCCGTGGACCAGTTCAACGATGCCGGATACACGTTCACAGTAGAGGCTACACTGAACGGATGCACGGAGATGTCACCCGGTGTTCTGGTGGATGGGTGGGTCTTCCTGCCACCCTACGTGATCCACACCGGCGACGAACCATTGTTCACAGATGGCAACGGAGTGGCGCACCATTGCCTGGGCGATACGGTCCTGCTGGTGTTCAGCTTCACCACCAACATCACGTGGACCAACAATGGCATGCCCATCCCCGGCGAGACCACCAGCGTGCTGGAAGTCACGTCCACTGGCAACTACAGCGCTTCGGGTGCGCCGTCGACCTGCCCGAACATGATCATGCCCCTCGGTCTCGATATTCCACTGCAGTTCATGGAACCGACGCAGCCCAGCATTGAACAGAACGATGGCCAGCTATGCGCAGTGCCCGCCGGCACTGATCACCAATGGTTCCTGAACGGCGAGGCGATCGCCGGCAACACGGCCTGTATCACCCCCACTGCGCCGGGGTTGTATACGGTTGATGCCACCTACGCCGTGGACTGCTCGGTGCCCTCGGAACCCTTCATCATTACCGGCGTGGACGACCTGGAGGGCCATCGCGCACCCCGTGCTTACCCTTCGCCTGCCAGCACCGAGGTGACCATTGAACTTCCTGCAGGCATGACCAACGGGAAGTGGAGATTGGTGGATGTATCGGGACGTGAAGTGATGCGTGGTACCATTCCCGTGCAGTCGCCCTTACGCATGGACGTTAGCGCCCTGCCAGCCGGGAATTACTGGTTGCGCCTTCCTGAGCAAGCACTCGTTCCGCTGAGCGTGGTCCATTGAAGTGGCTCACTCCAACACCACCATCCGCTCTTTCGGCACCTTCACGCTGTAGCCAAAGGTCCACTTCTGGTTGGTGCGCGGCTCCACCTTCAGTTTCCAGGTGAGGAAGCCTTTCTCGGTGTTCACCTGCGCACCACCGTTATCGTCGAGCTTCACTTCGATCTCGCTGCGCACGGCCACGGGATACTGATCGGTGATCACCAGGTCGATGGGCTGTGCCTTGTTGTTGCGCACGGCGATCTCCCAGCCCACGCTCTCCACACGTTTGCCGCCCACCACTTGGCGCTGGCTGAAATCCTTGCGCTTGGTGCGCTGTACGGTAACGCCCTTGTCGCGGCCCAGGCTGATGTCCAATGTATCGCCCACGCCAGCGAGGTCCAGCAGGCTCTCACCCACATACGTCCCCTCGAAGTAGATGTAGGCCGGACCAGCGAGCAGGTTCAATCCTTCCCACCCCGTTACCTGCGCGAAGAGGAAGGCATCGAGATCCAGCTTCGGGGTGCAGTAGTACTTGTAGGTGCTGGTGAGCTCCTTCTCTTGCACACCCACCTGGTGGTTCTTGCCGTCGCTGGGAATTGTGTAGGGCACGGATATGGCGAACTCGAAGCTGGTGGCGCGCGCGGCGACAGCGCCGGCAATGGAGGTATTGGCAGCTTCGATCTCATCCACAATGT
>CAZQFG010000006.1:0-4871 GCA_964592515.1 uncultured Chryseobacterium sp.
AAGAACCTGATGATCTATGGCGCGCTCATGGTCGCCATTGGCCTGGGCATGATCGCCTTCATTCCCGCAGCCTATTTCCTGCCGATGAGCATCCTGTCCATCGCGCTGCTCTCCTTGGGCAATGGGAGCCTTAGCCCGACGCTGTTGTCGCAGCTCAGCCGCAATGCCGAGCAGAACGAACAGGGCGAGGTGCTGGGCATGAACCAGAGCTTCGGGTCACTGGCCCGTATTGCCGGCCCGGCCATGGGCGGCAGGTTGTACGAACTGCACCACGGCCTGCCCTACATGGTGGCGGGTGTCATCATGCTCGGCGGGCTCTATTATGTGTACGGCTACCTGAAAGCCGTGGCCGCGGCACGTATCGCCATCAAACCGTAGCGGTTACTTTAGCGCCCCGAAATATTCGACAGCCACCATCATGAGCGTACTCGTCAACAAGAACAGCAAGGTCCTGGTACAAGGGTTCACCGGTAGCGAAGGCACCTTCCACGCCACCCAGATGATCGAGTACGGCACCAAAGTGGTGGGCGGTGTCACCCCCGGCAAAGGCGGCCAATCACATTTGGACCGTCCTGTGTTCGAGACCGTTAGCGATGCGGTGAGGACCACCGGCGCCGATGTCAGCATCATCTTCGTTCCCCCTGCGTTCGCTGCGGACGCCATCATGGAAGCGGCCGAGGCCGGCATCAAGGTGATCGTGTGCATCACCGAGGGCATCCCCGTGAAGGACATGGTGGCCGCCCGCGAATACCTGCGTGGCAAGGACTGCCGCCTGATCGGCCCCAACTGCCCGGGCGTGATCACCGCCGACGAATGCAAAGTGGGCATCATGCCCGGCTTCGTGTTCAAGAAGGGCAAGGTGGGCATTGTGAGCAAGAGCGGTACCCTTACGTATGAGGCCGCCGACCAGGTGGTAAAGGCCGGCATGGGCATCACCACGGCCATCGGAATCGGTGGCGACCCCATCATTGGCACCACCACGCTCGAGGCTGTGCAGCTCTTCGCCAACGACCCGGAGACCGAGGCTATCGTGATGATCGGCGAGATCGGCGGTGACCTGGAGATCCAGGCTGCCCGCTGGATAAAGGCCAACTGCAAGAAACCCGTGATCGGCTTCATTGCCGGTGAGACCGCCCCCAAAGGCCGCACCATGGGCCACGCTGGCGCCATCGTAAGCGGTGCCGACGAAAGCGCCGCCGCCAAGAAGGCCGTGATGCGTGAATGCGGCATCCACGTAGTGGACAGCCCCGCAACGATCGGTGCGAAGGTGAAGGAGGTGCTGGGCTGATCGCGCGCTGATCCGTGCATCACCGGGTCATCGCGGTCATTTTCGGCTTGGTGGGGCTCCTGCTGGTCGTGCTCTGGATGCAACCCAAGCCGATCCAGCATGTCGGTACTCTTCATAATTACCGCTACGCAGGGTTGACCATCCGGGATGTTTCCGGACGTTGGCTCCAGACCCGAGATACCATCTTCATACGGACCCTAGCCGCTGCCATGGATGAAGCGGTTCCCCTTGGCAGAATAGAACGAAGGAGGAGCCGAGGCTATTTCGAGTGCACATTCGAACGGAACGGTGACCGCTCGATCACCGTGGTTGTCCTTTGCATCCCATCGCACGGTCCAGTGCTCAGGGAGCATGGCTTCAACGAGAGCTTCTCTGCGGATCACATCGCTCATTTGCTTATTGAGTGTTTCCCGGAAGGCCAATGGTGTACCCCGCCCGTTGGGATGGCGCGAAGGTGAAGGAGGTGCTGGGCTAGGCTGAGATGATCAGGTTCAAAGTGACCAAGGGGCCTCGAATCACGGTTTTCCGGTATTTTCCCACTTCCATGCGGCGGTCACCTTTGCCGCATGTTCAATGTGGCTGCACCATTCACTGTACTCCTGGTCGATGACCAATCGATCATGCTCGACGGCATCGAGGCCTTACTGGCCCCCGTGGAGCAGGTGACGGTGATCGGCAGGGCCACCACGGGTGCTGAGGCCGTGGCATTGGCCAAGTCGCTTTCGCCCGAAGTGGTCATCATGGATGTGAACATGCCCGGCATGGACGGCATCGAAGCGTCGCGCCACATCCTGAAGGCGGCACCCGGGACCCGCGTGCTGGTGCTGAGCATGTATGGGCACAAGGAGTTCGTGTTGGAGCTGCTGGATGCCGGGGTGAGCGGCTACCTGCTGAAGAACGCAGGCAAAGCAGAGCTCATTGATGCCATGAACACGGTGATGGCCGGCAGGCGTTACCTGGCCAAGGAGATCGACGCATTACTGAGCGCAGGCGACCGGTTCAAGGACCGGCAGGGTGATGTCGCGTACGGCGTTCTCACCAAGCGCGAGGTGCAGATCGTGAAGTTGATCATGAAGGAGCGCACCACACAGGAGATCGCCGGATCGCTTTTTCTAAGCCCGGACACGGTGGAGACACACCGCCGGAACATTATGCATAAACTAGACGTCCGCAACATCGCCGGCCTGGTGAAGTACGCCATGGAGCGGGGGTGGGGGGAGTAGTTAAACACATCAAACAAAAACGAATATGCCGATCACCATTAAAGTGTTGGAGCCCGTGAATGGCGAGCTTGTCAAATTCGAGGTGACCTGGACAAGCGATCATGAGTTCGGGTCTGTTTACATGGACGAGATCGAGGAAGGGGCACCTCGACATGCGATCGTGTTCTTTAAGGCTGGTAAGGGTGACGGAGTAGAGAAGAGCAGCGAGACCATAAGTACGGGTATCACCCACGACACAAGCCATGCTGTTGCCCAGACATTCACGGCATTGGCGGTGCAGGGGGATCAGGTCGTCGCAAAGGATAGGAAGCGAGTGCGAAATGCTCGTAGTGCCGTGCAGTAAGCGAGGAATACTGCGCACTTTGGTATTGATGACCCGATCCTCAAGGTGGTGGTCACTGATCGTGATCGCTCTATCTGCGGTAGGTCATGTGGCGGCTCATCCCGTGGACCTTGCCTTTTTGCAGGATCGGTCCACGCAATTGCTGGATGCAAAGGATCCGGCTGCCATGGAGCATTTCTTGGACAGCTTGTCCGAACTTGCCGCTAATGATGCGGAACATGCCTTCGCGCATTGCCTTATGCAGGCTCGATGGTACAGGCATACCTCACGTCAGCACGAGGCATATAGGATACTCGACAGCTTGGGACGCACCATACCGAACGACAGGTTGGAGCATACCTACTTCGTGAACTACCAGTTGGCAAAAACGCTTGATGGACTCGGCCTCTTTGACGAAGCGAGAAGGACCGCGACCAAGGCCCGCAATGCAGCTAAAGCACTGGGCCGAACGGTCGAGCCGCTTCAAATGGAACTGCTTCTGGCCGAGATCGATCTGAGCGATGCGCAGTACGACAAGGCGCTCAACGCATTTCATGAATGCCTCGCATTTGCCCGTGAACATGGGAATGGAGAGGGTGTTGGAAGGAGCTTGATAGGTATTGGGAATGTGCACTATCACCAGGAGCAGGATTCGCTCGCACTCCTGTGGTATGAGAAGGCCTTCGAACACGCACGCCGTGTCGGGGATGACGGGCTGATCCTTAGTTCAGTATTGAATATGGGAGCCGCCAAGACCTATGTGGATGGAGAGGAGGCCGCCATGGATTTCTACAACTCGCTGCTCGATACGACCGATGCCAGTTGGTTCCCGCGCATCAGGGCGGATATTCTTGCGAACCTTGCCAGTCTTCTCTCAGACCTTGAGCAGCACGAGGAAGCCTTGCGTGTGTCGAACGAAGCCATGTCGATCTACACCGCAGAGCGCGATACGGTCAGTATGGCGCAATTGGACCTTTACCGGGCAACAGCGCTTTGGGCCTTGGGGCGTAAGGAGGAAGCCTTGAAGGAGACCGCGCTGGCCATTCGACGCTCTCCTTCGTTGAGCTTGCGTGGAGCGGCTTATCTGAAGAATGCTGAGTACTTGAGGTCCATGGGACGATGGTCGGAGGCCTACGATGCGCTTTCCATTGCGCATAGCTTGAACGACAGCCTTGCCCGCAGGCGATTCACCCAGAACATTGCCGCGGCACAGGTGCAGTATGAGACCGCTGAAAAGGACCACCGCATCGCCGAACAATCCCAAGCCCTCGCCTTGGCCGCAGCCGAGGACCGCCGTAAGAACATCCAACGCATCGCCTTGGGCATCTCAGCCTTGGCGGTCACCGTCATCGCCTTGTTGCTGGCCCGTTCACTCCGCAACCGCCGCCGCCTCGCCGATCAGGAACGTGAACTCCACGCCCAACGCGTGGACGAACTCCTCAAACGCAACGAGATCGACGCGCTCAACGCCATGATGGAAGGGCAGGAGAAAGAGCGTGACCGGGTGGCGCGCGACCTGCATGACCGGCTCGGTAGCATGCTCAGCGCCATCAAGCACCAGATCGATGGGCTGGATGCGGATATCCAAGGGCTGCAAGCTGAACAACGGGGCAACTATTCCAAGGTGAACCGAATGCTGGACGAAGCCGTGGGAGAGGTGCGGCGCATCTCACACGACATGGTCTCCGTCACCCTGGCGCGCTTCGGCTTGGAAAAGGCGCTGGAGGACCTCTGCGATAGTGTGCGCCTCAACGGGAAACTTGCTGTGGAGCTCTCGCTCTTCGGCCTGGAGCAACGCATGGACCGGGGACTGGAGATCACCATCTACCGCATGGTGCAGGAACTGGTGAGCAACGTGCTCAAACATGCCGGTGCACACGAGCTGAGCATCGCCGTAACGCGCGGCCCGGGCCGGATCAGCGTCATCGTGTCCGATGATGGTCGTGGCTTCGATACCACTGCTGCTGTCGATGGCATCGGGCTTTCCAATGTGAGGGCTCGGGCTGCCGCCATGGGGGCACAGGTCACCGTGAATAGC
>CAZQFG010000006.1:4971-33764 GCA_964592515.1 uncultured Chryseobacterium sp.
CCACGGTGAGCATTGAAGGTCCAGTAGTGGAGTGAGCTGCGTACCGGAAGAATAGCGGGGACCCGGTATTGTCCGCGGTGTGCGTCAGGTGGTGTTTTGCACCATCAACCAACACCTACCAGCCATGTGCCGAACCTTTCTGCTACTCTTCACCACTACATTCTCATGCGCGCTCGCCGTTGGTCAGAAGAGGAACACCCCGACGACGGTTCCCGCCTTAACGTGCTGTTCGCAGCCGCCTATGACCGTGGCCTTTACTGGTGCAAACGCTCCCGGGCTTGAAACACCAACATCACCCTCCACTGCGGACATCGCGGTGGTCGTGGGTAAGACCGGTGTGGAACGCTTGCCCACTGGCAACTGGTTCTTTAAAGTGGCTGTAGCCAACGACAATGGCAACAATTGCACCCCTGCGGACAATAGCCGCGCCATCCTTCAACTGCCGCCCGACTGCCAGGTGATCGATGTGACCGCCAAACGAGCAGATGGGACCGAGGCACCCTGGACACAATGCGGCGCCTATATCGAGGTGCAGGTGGGGCAGCTCTGTCCGGCGAACGGTGCTATCGGCGTTCCTGCCCTGATCACCGTGCTGTTGAAGACATCGCCGTACACCAGTGCCGCCTGTATTCCGGCCTTTGGCGTATTCGCGTTCAGCGGTCGGCCTGACCATGTGCCGGGCAACAACTTCTGGTGGTGGCGCGAACACTGCAACGAAGGCGTTACCTACTTCCCCAAGGAACAGCCATTGCCCAGCAAAGGGCACTGAGCGCCATCGTGGACCAGCAGAAGGCTTCCGTTCGGAGGCCTTTTTGCGTGGGTCCACCATGCCAGGGCCGGTGTCTATTGGCCCTTGATAATTCAGGGTTTCCCGGTATTGTACACCGTCACGGCCTGTGGTCATTTTGCTTCATGGCACTGGCTGCAATTCAGCGAACAACTGTTCCGTCGGTCTGCCGCGATAAGCGGCTGCACTTTCGGTGGCTGCACGGCGTTTCGCACGTATGCTGTACTTGCCTGTTACTCTTTTTTACTGAGCTGTCTGCACAATGGACCCCTGCCGCCAATGCGATCAAACTGCCCGATTCACTGGTGTTCGCCACTTCGGCCACAGTGACCAACACTGTCCTCACTTGGCATCCCGTTCATCAGCGCTACTACAGCGCAAGGGTGGGGAACGCAGCGTTCCCGCTTCATACCTGGCTCGCAACAGGTGGTCCGTCCATTGCGCAGACCACCACTGGCGTAGATACGCGTGGACTTTGGTACAACCCCAACACCGGCCTGGTGGAGCGGAATGGCTTCGCAGCCGTCGGATGGGCCACCATGGATATCGACGGGGGCCTGAACGCCACGAACACCTTCACCTCCTTATTCACTGGTCAACTGCAACCCACCACGCAAGCGGTCGGCACGTACGATCCGGTGACGAATACGGTGATATTCTACAGTGCAGGCATGATCCAGGTGCGCAGCAGGGCAACCGGGGCTGTGGTTTCCACATTCCCGCTTACAGGCGTCCCACTGGTATCGATCGCCACGGATATCCTCATCTATACCGGTCAGCTCGAGTACGAGATCGGCTTGTTGAACGTGTCGGCCAAGCAGGTGTTGTTCTTCAGCCGGGCCACTGGGGTATACTCGGGAATGAGCCAGCTTCCCGCAGCTGCGGTGACCTCGCCATCATATCGCATGGGCTATGCGAACGACCGTTTCTGGTTGTTCAACTCGGTCACGAAGACGTGGAACGCGTACTGCCTTTGGAACGAAGGATGCGCCATGAACGTTTTACCTGTGGAGTTCCTGGGTCAACAGGTGGAATGCGAAGAGGGGCACGCACGCCTCCGCTGGTGGACCGGCTCTGAGCAGAACGCGAGCCACTTCGTAGTGGAGGGTAGTGTTGATGCTGTCCATTGGAGGTCGCTGGGAAGAGTGGAAGCAGTAGGAAATAGCCTGCAGACCATCGCCTACGCATGGAAGGATAACGCCCCGCAGGTTCATCCCACCACGTACTACCGCCTCCGCCAATTGGACCTTGATGGCCACGAGAATGTATTCCCTGCGCTGTCCGTAGAACGCTGCTTCAAGGAACAGGGTGAGCTTGCCGTGCTGCCGAATCCCACCGATGGATGGGTCACGATCGGTTGGCACGATGTGCAAGAGAACGGGCAGGTCAGCGCGTTGCGCGTGTTGGATGTCCACGGGCGCATCGTCCATGAGCAGTTAGTTGCCCCCGAAGCGACAGTCGCAACACAGGACCTGACCGTGCTCGCCGCTGGAACATATATAGTGATCGCGCTTGACAAGGTGGGTATGCGCGTCGCGACAGCGCGGCTGGTCAAGCGTTGATCGGCTACCTCTTTGGAATACCACTGACCCACTTGGCCAGATCCCAAATGCGCGAAACCTGAGGTCGGCTTCATCGCCGGTGTGATGGGCCACGCTGGCACCAGCGTGAGCGGTGCCGACGAGAGCGCCGCCGCCAAAAAGGCCGTGATGCGTGAATGCGGTATCCTCCGAACGGCGGACAGTCCGGCGACGATCGGCGCGAAGGTGAAGGAGGTGCTGGGATAGCAAGACCTTGGTTCAGGCCAACGGTTCCCGCTTATCGCCAAGCGTTCGCTGATCGTGGTAGCGGATCACATCGTCCACGGTATCAAGTCCGATCACGTCAACCAATTGACAGACCGCATATCCGCGGCTGCGTTCGTCGTACGCCTGTACCCAGGTGCTCAATGTCGAGTGCATCTCATCATTGTACGGGACCTGTAGCCGGATCGGCTTCTGCTGGATCCTATGCGGCTTCGGGGTCAATCTGGCGCGATAGCAGTCCTGCCTGCGGCACATCATCGCGTAGAGCGGATCACTGTTCATGGCCTCGAACAGGTTTGATACGGCCCTTTCCTTGGGAGCCATCTTTATTCCCGAGATGATCACCCGAAAGCCGCTGTGCGTCTCGTAGATCCGGTAACCGATCCGTTGGTCCAAGGCGCTGATGGTCTTACGGAGGTGATCAAGGATGCGCACCTTGAGCGGGCGCTTATCCGGCCTGAACAACAGACCCCAGAATCCCTGGGCGGGTGGTTTGTCCACATCGATCATGATCAGCCGCGCACAGTTGAGGACCTCCGCGCCATATCGGTTGCGGGTGACCACCGCATCACTGGAGAGTTCCTTCACGATCTCTTCACGTATACAGACCTCGTATTCCGCGGCATGGCCGGTAGAGTGGTTGTCGATCCTGGCCTGCACGGCTGCAACGCGTTCGCGTGCCCTTTGGTGCGCCTCTTCCTCGGACCGGTCAGAGTGCCCAATAAAGGTGGACAGGTAGTCGGTACGCTGTCCTTCGATCGTCAAATGGGCCTGGGTCTTGGCCCAGTAGCGCGGGATGTTCATGGCCAGAGGAATGGAGGTTTTGGGTCGTGGTGAAGAACAGGACCTGTTGAACGTGCATACGATCGTATCAGAGCTTTCGCAAGTGGAACCGTACATCGCCCATCCGGTAAACATATTCCTCCTCCGTGGCCAGCATGGGGTAGAGGAGAAGCTGCTGCCCGTTGTACGCGTAGTGATAAGAGTCCTTGTCCCAATCGTATTGGCCAGTATACAGGAACACGATGTCCCGGTCATCAAGCCCTTCGGTGAAGTCCGTGAGCACGATGGCCTGGTCAATGCCGGGTAGACCGGTCACTTGCCCATTGGGTCGGAACCGCACGGTATCGCCGGTCCCTTCATCAACGAACACTCCGGAGAACAGGGCACCGAGCAGGAGTTCCTGTTCGCTTTCCACACGAACGAATCGACGCGGCGGACCTTGTCGGACAGTGCGTAGCTCTAAAAGGTCCTTGTCCACGGACCTTACTTGGATCACCTCTTCGGTGCTGTATTCGCCTGGCTGACCGACGAAGCCTTGAACGTGTGGGTCATAGGCCAGCATCACCTCCGGACCGCCCTCGTGCGTAGTGATGTAGCTCCAACGCAAGCTGTCGCTCCCAGTGCGTTCCACGTACATCACGTAGATGTCATCCGCCATCGAACGGCAATCGAACGCGGATCGCTGGCGCGTCAGGCAGTCGCAGTATTCCTGCGACATCCACTTACCCACCAAGCTGTTCACCAATTGTTCCGGTGGCGTTGGACCCTGAACAGCAGTACTGTCGAGCGGAACGCCATCCGTACTGGGCGTTCCTGCACTACCGCACCCGAAGCAGAGCAGTGATGCCAGGAGCGTGATGTATCCGAAAGCATGGTGCATTCCCCAAAGAAAATGGTCCCGGCGCAAGTGGCAGAACGGGCGGTCGCACGGCGCCGTCTATCTTCGCCCTCATGGCACTACTACAGGACAAAGCCGCCCTTGTTACCGGCGGATCGCGCGGCATCGGTCGCGGTATTGTTGAACGCTTCCTTGAAGAGGGCGCCGACGTGGCCTTCACCTATGTGAGCAGCCCCGAAAAGGCGAATGCCGTTGCCACCGAACTGGCCGCCAAGTATGGCCGCAAGGTGCTCGCCATCCAGAGCGACGCAGGCAATTTCGAGCAGGCCCAGAAAGCGGTGGACGAAGTGGTGAACGCCTGGGGCAAGCTGGACGTGCTGGTGAACAACGCCGGCATCACCAAGGACCAACTGCTCATGCGCATGAGCGAGGCCGACTTCGATGCGGTGATCAACACCAACCTGAAGAGCGTCTTTAACATGACCAAGGCCGTGATGCGCACGATGCTGAAGCGGCGCAGCGGCAGCATCATCAACATGAGCAGTGTGGTGGGCGTGAAGGGCAACGCTGGACAGGCCAACTACGCGGCCAGCAAGGCGGGTATCATCGGCTTCACCAAGAGCGTGGCACTGGAACTGGGCAGCCGCAACATCCGCAGCAATTCCATCGCGCCGGGATTCATCGAGACCGAAATGACCGGGGCACTGGACCAGAAAGTGGTGGAGCAATGGCGCGAGGGCATCCCCCTGAAGCGTGGCGGAACGCCCACCGATGTGGCCAATGCCTGCGTGTTCCTGGGCAGCGACCTCAGTGCATACATCACCGGGCAAACGCTGCACGTCTGCGGCGGCATGCTCACCTGATCCTTACTGGGCCATGTTCCATGTGCACATGCCCACATGGGCATATGTGCACATGATCTGTTGCCGACCTTTGCACCCCGCATGAACCTCACCACAGTCCATAGCCTATGGCTGGCACCCGTGTGCTTGCTCTTGGGCGTGGCGCTTGCTTGGTGGTTGTACAGGCGCAGTGCCGGTAACGAAGGCTTCGGCCGTTCGGTGAACCTGTTACTTGGCTCGTTGCGGGCATTGGTCATTGCGCTGGTGGCCTTCTTCCTGCTGGAACCCATGGTGCGCCTGATGGTGCGCGAGATCCGCAAGCCGGTGGTGGTGGTGGCCCACGATGGTAGTGCATCCCTGATGGCAACGGGGGACACCGCAGCGCTGAAGAACTCTTACAAGGCGGAACTTGACGGACTTGTGGAACGGCTCGGCGAACGCTACGAGGTCAGGACCTTCACGTATGGTCAGCGCGTGAACGAGGGCATCCAATTCGCCCAGAACGAGGCCCTGACCGATGTGGACGAACTGTTCCGCGAGGTGTACGACAGGTTCGGCGGTCCCGATCTCGGTGCAGTGATCATTGATGGGGATGGGATCGTAACGCGTGGACGCGATCCGCGCACGTCCGCGACCCGTCTGGGTGTTCCGGTTCACGCCGTAATGCTTGGGGATACCACGGTACGCCCGGACCTTGCCCTGAAGGCCGTTGAGCACAACCGCATCAGTTACCTCGGCAATGAGTTCCCCTTGCTGGCACGCGTCGATGCACGCCATCTGGTGGGTACGCGCACGCAGGTCACCGTCTCTCTGGGTGATCGTGAGCTCGCCACCCGTGAGCTGGTGGTGACTGGCGATCCGCAGCTCATTGAGGTGCCGTTCACGGTGAAGGCAGAGCGGCCGGGCACCCAACGCTATACCGTACGGATAAGGCCCATGGCACAAGAGGCTTCGGTGGTGAACAATGCCCAGGACATCTACATCGATGTATTGGACGACCGCCAGAAAGTGCTGTTGCTCGGCCTGGCCCCACACCCCGATCTGGGTGCACTAAGGTTCGCGCTTTCCGGCCTCGAAGGCTACGGTTGCGAGCTGTCCTATGCTGCTGAGTTCACGGGGCAGGTTGAAGAGTATGACCTGGTGGTGTTGCACCAGCTCCCTTCCACCAAAGTGTCCGTGCAACCGCTCCTTCAGCGTATGGTGGCAAAGGGTATTCCTGCGCTGTTCATCATCGGACAGGGCATGGACATGACTGCCTTCAACGCTGCTGGGGCGGCTGTGAACGTGAGCAACATGCGCACGGCCAGCACCGATGCACAAGCCGCCGTGAACCCCGATTTCTCCTTGTTCACGCTGGATCCCGCCCAAGCCAAGGCCATCGAGCGTTTTCCACCCTTGCAGGTGCCCTTTGGCCAATACGATCCCGGACGTTCCGCTGCCGTTCTGTTGAACCAGCGCATCGGTGCGGTGCGTACGCAGTACCCGCTGCTGGCCCTGCAACAACAGGGCGAACGCCGTTTGGCGACGTTAATGGGCGAGGGCCTCTGGCGCTGGCGTTTGGCCGATCTGCAGCAGAACGGATCCACGGCTCACTTCGATAAGCTGGTGCATAAACTGGTGCAGTACCTGGCCATTAAGGCGGACAAGAAGCGCTTCCGTGTGGACCACCTGCCCGTGGTGAACGAGAATGAGCCGTTGCTGTTCCAAGGTGAGCTTTATAACAAGGCCTACGAGAACATCAACACACCCGAGGCAACACTGACCTTGACCGATGCCGAAGGCCGGGAATATCCCTTCTCGTTCAGCAGGGCCGGTAGCAACTACCGGTTGGACGCTGGCCGGTTGCCTGCCGGTACCTATACATGGGAAGCAGTGACCACCTTGGATGGCGAGCGCCTATCGGACAAGGGCGAAGTGGTGGTACGCGAACTAATGGCCGAACGCGTGAACACCGTGGCGGACCACATCCTCTGGCGCGACATTGCTGCACGGACCGAGGGCTCCGTTGTTGGCCCTGGTTCGCTCGCTGAACTGGAGAAGCAGCTGGACCAGCGCAAGGACCTCGTAGCGCGTTCATACGCCCATGCCAGTTTTAACGACCTGATCGGCGTAAAGTGGTTGTTCTTCCTCATCCTCACCTTGCTCACCGTGGAGTGGGTGGTGCGCCGACGGAACGGATCGTACTGAACGATGGACCAGGCCGCGGAAGATCGCAAGCACCATCGGCGACTTCGCTGGTGGAAGCTGGGTTTCGCGGTATTCTTCGTGCTTGTTCTTTGGTCATCCAGGGGGGAAATTCTGCGAGGCATCGGTAGCCTGCTCATCAACGAGGATGGATCAACGCATGTCGACCTGGCCTACGCGCTCGGCGGTTCACCCTTGGAACGCGGGGGCGAACTGGCCTCGCTGCTTACCAAGGGATACGCTCCCTTGGGTATCACCACCGGAGGGAATCCATCGCACACCATGCAGGCCGTGGGCATGCAGGTACTGGAAGCGGAGCTGACCAGGCAGGCGGCGTATCGTGCAGGTGCGCCAGCTCAATTGGTGGATACCCTGGCCCGAGGCACAAGCACCTGGGAGGAGGCCGGCTTCGTATTGACCGATGCCCATTCGCGGGGTGCCGATACGATCATGGTGATCACCACCGAATTCCACACCCGGCGGGTGGGGCGCGTGTTCCGCAAGCGGTTCAAGGGATCAGGGGTCGTGGTGCTGGTGCATGGCGCACGTTCATTGGACTACGACCCGCAGCGCTGGTGGGACACCGAGGAGGGCCTCCTTATGGTGAACAACGAGTATGTGAAGCTCGTGTATTACGCGCTGAAGTACTGATCAGCTCAGCGGCTCAGGACTATGGGCTTTACCGCAACGCCGGTGCTGCTCCGGAACGTGAGCAGGTACATGCCATCGGGCAGGTCCGAAAGATCCAGCACACCCAACGGGGCCTGTGGCCTCCAACTGCGAAGCACACGTCCAGTGGCATCGGATAATTCCATGAGCACATGTCCCACCATTTCCGGATACTGAACGTTCAGCAGGCCCGCTGTTGGGTTCGGGTAAGCCAGCAGGTCCGCGTTATCGAGCTGCTCCTGTACACCCACCACGGTCACGCAGAACTCGTTGCTGTTCGAGAAACCGTACTGCCCATCGCTTTCGGCGTAGATCAGTGAGTCGACGTCGTAGATCACGTAGCTGCCTTCGCCTTCCGTGCAGCAAATGCCATCGCCGAAAACATCGTGTATGGTGAACACGTAACAATCATTGGTCAGGCAGAACGGCACCAACAATTGTTCACCAGCATCGTTGTCGGGGTAGGGGCCACCGTCATAGAGCGTGGTGCCAAGTGCGGTCTCCAACGTCCACGTGATGTCCGATCCGTAATCGTCCAGCGTGAGCGCGAAGGTGATGAGCCCACCAGGGTTGTTCACCGTGAACGGGTAGGACCAGGAATCGTTCCCGGGAACGGGGTCCGTGGTCCCGTTCGGGTCGGATACAGTGACCACAAGCACGTGTTCGCCGGAGGGCACGATGAGCTGGGGCAGGTCCACGTTGAGGGTCTGTCCGGGCTGCAATGAACCGCTCCAGGGGAACACGGCTTGCGGTACAGCGCTTACCCCGTAGGTGATGGTCGCCGTGTTGAGCATCAACGTGCCGTTGTTCTTCAGCGTGATGCGTGGTTGTATCCGGTCCTCGCCACACAGCAATTGAGGCACCTGTTGAATGGACGTTACAGCCGCATCGGTCTCCACCATGCTGCCGAGCTCGGCACCAAGTTCATTCGGTACCATCTGCGCCATTGCGGCGGATGCGAACAGGAGAGCAGGAAGGAGAATGAGGGAACGCATCGGGACTTTCGGTTCTGACAGCAGCGAGGTGAAAATACGGACATCCCCAAAAAGCGACCGGCGGGAGGCTGGCTTGCACCAGGACCTCCCGCCGGGCGGGTAGTGGGAGTGTACAGGTCAGCGAGTGAGCACCAGGCGCTCCACCGACTTGCCACCGTTGGCGAACACGCTCACGAAGTACAGGCCATCAGGACGGCCGGTAAGGTCGAGCGTGGTGCGCTCCATGCCATTGGTGAGGTTCTGGTCGATCACCAGTTGACCCAGTGCATCGAACACCGAGATGCGGGCACCCTTGGACATGTTGGAGGGCAATTGCACGGTAAAGAGGCCGTTCGTGGGGTTCGGTGCGATCTGGATGCGGTCCATTACCGAAGCCTCGTTCACGCCTACAGCCTGAGGATAGCCTTGAAGCTGATCGCCGCAATTGCCCAGCCACTGGGTCAGCAATGGATAGCTCACTGCGAAGCGACCGAAATAGTCGTTCACATTGTTGCTGCAACTGGCTTGGCCACCATAAAGCTGACCGATAAGCAGACCATTCTGGTTCCAAAGGCCGCTTCCGCTGCTTCCTGGTTCGGTGGTCCCGTCCTCCCAATTCAGGATGCGCCAGCAGGCAGCCCCACTGAAATTGGCCATGGACGCCGCGTTGTTGTCGAAGCTGATCTTCTTGATGTCGCCATCAGGGTGATGGATGCAAGTGGATGCCGTTGGGGCCACACCGCTCTTGTCCCAACCGGTGTAGAACACGTTGTAGCTGGCAGGAGGGGTGGTGTTCAGTTGAAGAAGGGCCACATCACTTCCTGCGCTGTTGGTCTTCAGCGTGCTGCCTGAAACGGTCTGGTTAGTTGGGCCATTGGTAGTGGTGGCGCAGGTCGGGCTGTTCCAGTTGAAGCGGAACACCCACGTATTATTCCCGCCAAGGCAGTGGTTTGCGGTAAGGAAGTAAGGTACACCGTCGTTGTTGCAGTTGTTGAGCAACTGACCGGTGCAAAGGCCGCTACCACCCACAGTGATCATGGCAACGCTGCGGATCTGCGCGCGCCAAGGGTCGCCTTCGGGGCAGATCACGTTGTTGTTGCAGCTGCCGCTGGTGCCCAGCCCTTTGGTCAGGCCCATGATGTCGCGGTAGGCATGGGTAACTTGTCCAATACGCAGGCGTCCCTGTCCGCGTACGGCGAGGGGTTCCACGTACTCGATGGTTATCCGGTCGCCCGATAATTGGGTCACGCCCAGTTCGGTATGACCAGGGTTGCTTTCCGCGGTGAAGGAACCCAGAACTTCATCCAGGTCGTTGTAAACGAATACAGCAGCACCCGCAGGCACCACATAGTCGTGGAACTCAAAGTTGATGCTGTAAGCCTCCGGGCACTGAATGGCCACGCGCCAAACACGGTCACCGTTGGCGAGCTCGGTCCATGCACCGCTGTTCTCCGTGGAGATGTCGGTGGCATGGTTGAAGCCAAAGCGGTACGGGCCTTTGATGCCTTGCTGGATCCGGACCTCGTCCTCGGCCTTGAGGGCTTCGGCATTCACGGACGGCATGACCACGAGCGGGGCCTCGGCCATCAGGGACTTGTTCAAACCGTAAGGCTGCCCCCCGAAGGAGATCTGCGCCTGGGCGGATAGCAGGCCCACGAAGAGGGCGATTGAAAGTGCAGTGTAGCGTTGGTTCATGTTCTGGTTCCTATGCTGGTCTGTTCTGGGACACAAGATAAAGGTGACCAACGGGTGGTCGGTCATAGCAACGCCATGATCCGACGAGTCCCCCATTGGCTGGTCCGAAAGCTAATCCCATCAAGGACGAACGTCCGAAGCGATCATCAGGCTTCCTTGGAAACCTTGTCCCGTTCCTCCAACAACTTCCGCATGGCGAACAGTTCGTCTCGCAACTGGGCGGCAGCAATGAAATCCAGCTCCTTCGCCGCCTTGCGCATCTGCGATTCCAGCACATCCACGTTCTTCCGTAGTTGGTCTCCCGACATGTAGGCCATGACCGGGTCGGCGGCCAGGCTTACCTCCTCGGGCTCCACGTAAGCTCGACGTCCTTCCGCATCGTGGATGTCGATCACAGCGGTCTGGCGCATCACATCGGCCCGGTCGCGCTTGATCTGGGTGGGCGTGATGTTGTTCGCCTCGTTGTACGCCATCTGCTTCGCCCGGCGTCTGTCCGTCTCGTCCATGGTGCGCCGCATGCTCTCGGTCACCTGGTCGGCATAGAAGATCACGCGGCCGTTCACGTTCCGTGCAGCTCGTCCGGCGGTCTGGGTCAATGAGCGGTTGCTGCGTAGGAAGCCTTCCTTGTCCGCATCCAGCACCGCCACCAGGCTCACTTCGGGCAGGTCCAGACCTTCGCGCAGCAGGTTCACTCCTACGAGCACATCGAAGAGCCCCAAGCGGAGCTGGCGAAGGATCTCGATCCGTTCCAAGGTCTCCACATCGCTGTGAATGTATTTGGCCCGCACACCGTTCTTACCCAGGAACTCGTTCAACTCCTCGGCCATGCGTTTGGTCAACGTGGTCACCAGCACACGTTCTTCTTTCTGTGCCCGTTGCCTGATCTCGTACAGGAGATCGTCGATCTGGTCCTTACTGGGCCGCACTTCGATCGGTGGATCGAGCAGGCCAGTGGGGCGGATCACTTGTTCAACCACCACACCCTCACTGCGCTGTAGTTCATAGTCGGCAGGTGTGGCGCTCACGTAAAGCGTCTGTCCCATCATGCCCTCGAACTCCTCGAATTTCAGGGGGCGGTTGTCCATGGCGCTCGGCAAGCGGAACCCGTACTCCACAAGGTTCTTCTTACGGCTACGGTCTCCTCCGTACATGGCATGGACCTGGCTCACGGTCACGTGGCTCTCGTCGATGACCATCAGGAAGTCATCGGGGAAGTAGTCCAACAAGCAGAATGGACGCTGTCCGGTCTGTCGCTGATCGAAGTACCGGCTGTAGTTCTCGATGCCCGAGCAGTAGCCAAGCTCGCGCATCATCTCCAGGTCGTAGTTCACGCGTTCCTCAAGGCGCTTGGCCTCCAGGTGCTTACCGATCTCCTGGAAGAAGGCCACCTGCTTCACCATGTCATCCTGTATGGCGTGGATCGCCGCGTTCATGGTGTCCCGGCTGGTCACGAAGATGTTGGCCGGGTAGATGGTCACCTGTTCCTCCGACTGTATGGTGCGGTTATCGATGATCCCGAACCGCTCCAGCCGCTCGATCTCGTCGCCCCAGAAGTGGATGCGGATGCCTTCATCGTCATAGGCCAGGAAGACCTCCACCACATCGCCGCGCACTCTGAAGTTGCCACGCGCCGGGTCCACGTCCTTGCGGCTGTACAGGGCCTCCACGAACAGGTGCAACAGCTTGTTGCGTGCGATCTTCTGGCCCACCTTCAGGTTAACGATGCTCTTGTGGAATTCGGCCGGGTTGCCGATGCCGTAGATGCAGCTCACACTGGCCACCACGATCACGTTCCGGCGTCCGCTCAGCAAGGCGCTGGTGGCGCTCAAACGCAATTTCTCGATCTCGTCGTTGATCGATAGGTCCTTCTCGATGTACGTATTCGTGGTGGGCAGGTAGGCCTCGGGTTGGTAGTAGTCGTAGTAGCTTACGAAGTACTCCACCCGGTCGTTGGGGAAGAAGTGCTTGAACTCGCCGTACAACTGGGCCGCCAGTGTTTTGTTATGGCTCAGGATCAGCGTGGGGCGGTCCACCTGGGCGATCACGTTCGCCACCGTGAAGGTCTTTCCTGACCCTGTCACACCCAACAGCGTTTGTGCGGGAACACCCGCGTTGAGGCCTTCCACCAATTGCCGTATGGCCTCGGGCTGGTCTCCGGTCGGCGCGAACTCACTGATCAATTGGAAGGACATGTTGCAAAAGTACCGTTGAACATTGCGGCGGGCTCCTCACATTTGCGGTCCAATTCGCACACCTATATCATGCGTACCCTCCTCAAGCCGGTCGTTCCCATCGCCATCAGTGCCGTGTTCCTCATCGGTTGCGGCAGCGGTGATGTACCCAGCGAACAGCCTTCAACCGATACGACCGCAGCCAACGTTGTGGCGATCCCTGCCGGGCGGATCGCACTGAAAGCGGCCAACGATAAATTCGTGGTTTGTGACCTGGGCGCTGCGGACACCATGCAAGGTGTGCTGAAGGCTGGTCGGGACCAGGTTGGACCATGGGAGACCTTCGAAGTGGTGGACCTGGGCAATGGCCGCATCGCACTGAAAGCGGACAATGGCAAATACGTATGCGCCGACCGTGGGTTGGGCAACGTGCTGATCGCGAACCGGGATTCTATTAGCGACTGGGAGACATTTGAAGTGCAGATGCTATCGAATGACCAAATGACCCTGCGGACCACGGAGGGGAAGTACATCACGGCCGATCTGGCATCAGAGGGTGAGCGGAACGGTGTGCTCATTGCTGATCGTGATGAGGCCAAGGAGTGGGAGACGTTCCGCCTGCAACGGGATGTTCCGCGGCCAGAGGCTCAATAACGTTCGTACTCCAGGGGCGCGTCTCAGGGCCTGTGGCTTTCCGCCAAGGAGCGTCCGGTGACCCTTGGTCGTCACCGTGTAACGTTCACCACGATGCTCTGGAAGTTCATGTGGTCCGGTAATGTGCCGCTCAACGAGGCCTGATGCGTGCGATGCACCGGAGGCCAAGCCAGGGCTGAGGTGTTCCGTATGGCTGCACGGCTCCCGGAAGGGCCTCTTTGGCTGGGTGGGCATAGGAACCGCCCTTCGCTATGCCGGGTTCCGTCGTCATCTCGGCCGCATTCCCGCGCAGGTTGTATATGCCGCGCCAGTCCGGTAGATAACCGTCCACAGGGGTCACTTCCCGACCAGGACGGATGAAGGCATCACGGCCGGTAGGTGCATGCTGGCAAGGTTCGCAGGCGTAGTTGAAGAGCGCGCACTCCCCGTTGGTGCTGTCCCGTGGGCTCAACAGCCGGTCGAGCAGCTCCGGGTCAGGCAGACTGAAGATCACCTCGGGTCCAGCTACGAGCTCCTCCGGATCCAGTTCGACTTCCAGTTCCTCCTGATAACGTTGGTTCTGCACGTTACAGTAACACCAGGCCTGGTAATGGGTGATCCCCACGATGGGGTAATCCAGCAGGCGTTCCGCCCGGTATCGCTGGTCGCGTGTGCGCAGGCTGT
Source organism: uncultured Chryseobacterium sp. (assembly GCA_964592515.1). GTDB lineage: Bacteria > Bacteroidota > Bacteroidia > Flavobacteriales_F > PHOS-HE28 > PHOS-HE28. The sequence continues at coordinate 19,037 of CAZQFG010000006.1, forward strand.
CCGCATCGATCTTCAAGGTGAGCAGGCTCCATCGTGTGCGTACGGTCCTCACATTGCCGTACCGCTCCGGGAAGTAGGGCCCTGGAAAGAAATGACGGTAGGGAAGTTCCGAGAGGACCGTATCCACCGGGCGCCTGGTCTCCATGCCGAAACCGTTCTCGATCCATTCGGCCACCGAAACCTCTTTCACATCGATGAAGGTGCTATCGTCCACTTGCACCATGCCCGGTAGTCGCAATTGGCACCATGCGGGGCACTGGATCATGAGCGCAAGGAGGATGGGAAGGAAGGCTGCGAAGCGCATGGACCGGCCCAAAGAACGTTGAACCACAAGCAAACGTATGCCGAACCACAGGCCCTACTGCGTTGTTACCTTGGCACCATGTTCCTCAAGCGCGTTCTCTACTACTTGAACCCGGCCACGCTGTTCGGCAAAGGCAGCGACAACTCAAGCCTGCGCTTCATGCACGGCATCAACCGGATCAGTATCCTGTTGTTCCTGTTCGGCGTGGTGGTGCTCGTGGTGCGCGCCATGAACCGCTGAATCCATGGACGAACAACGCTTCCTGGCGGCCGATCGTGCCACGAGGCTGGAGCACGTCCGGAAGAACGGCGAGTACCTCGGGTCACGTGCTCACGGTGGACATCGGGTACATCTTTATCGGCTCGAAGGTTTCTTCTGCGAGGTGTGGATCCGCTTGGGCATGCAGCAGGTGGAATGGGTGGAAGTGGCCCGCAACACCGAGATCCTCACCGAATACGTGCGTTTGGACCTTGGCGAGCTGCTTGGTGGGCAACGCTGAACAGGCGTTCAGCCCTGCTGTTTCCAGATCTGCCAGGAAGCCTCAGCCTGCGCTTCCAACATCGGCAACCCGTTCATGATGGTGGCGCCTCTGCTTTCCCCTTTGCTAAGGAACAGGGTCTTCGCAGGATTGTACACCAGGTCGATCAAGGTGTGTCTTTGTCCGATGACCTCGTAGGGCAGATCGGGCGCGGTATCCACATCGGGGTACATGCCCAGCGGCGTGGTGTTAATGACCAGCGGACAGGCCTTCACCACGGTGGGGTCCAAGAGGTCCCAGGTGAGGTCGCCACGTTCGCGACTTCGGCTCACCACACGGAACTTGATGCCGAGTTCCTTCAACACAAAGGCCACGGCCCGGCTTGCACCGCCGCTGCCCAACACCAAGGCGCGCGGACGTTCATCCTTCAGCAACGGCTCAAGCGTACTGCGGAAACCGATCACATCCGTGTTGTAACCGACCAGTTCACCGTTGCGGATGGCAATGGTGTTCACGGCCCCGACCGCAGCGGCCTTGGGGTCTATTGCGTTCAGGAAGGGCATCACTTCCCGCTTATAGGGGATGGTGACGTTGAGCCCTTTCAGTTGTGGATGGGACTTCAGCAACGCAGGCAATTCCTCGATCCGTTCCAATGGGAACAGCGAGTAGCGATGGCCGACAAGTCCTTCGCGTTCGAACTTCCCGGTGAACCAACGCTCACTGAAGGAATGGGAGAGGGGTTTGCCGATGAGGCCGAAGTGCATCACTTACGCTCTGGTGCCAACCGTTCCAGGAACAGCAGGAGGGCCACGCCGACAAAGGCGAGCAAGCAGGCCCATCCCAGCATCGGGGCCTTCTCTGTAATGCCCAACAAACGGTCCATTTCGGTGACAGTAGCGTAGTCCGCAGGCCAGATATTGTGTTGGATGAAGGGCTCCAGGTGTTGATCGGGCTTGCCCTCGTGCACAGTGCGTACACTGATCACCTCTTTCCAGGGCCAAATGATGGTGAGCGAACCCAGTAGAAAGCCCGTCAAGGTGGAAACGGTGAGGTCGTGATGCTTCGCGAACATCCAGTTGAGCAGGCGAGAAAAAGCCATGAGACCGAACAAGCAACCCGTGGCGAACACTACGATGATCGGGAGATCGAAGGTCTTCAGGGCCGTCATTACCGGTAGGTAGGCGCCCATCAACAAAAGGATGAACGAACCGCTGATACCGGGCAGGATCATGGCACAAATGGCAATGGCCCCAGCGATGAAGTAGAAGAACAGGCTTGACGAACCGCTGGCGGGCTCGAGCAGTCCGATCACCACCGCCGCCGCTGTGCCCACTAGCAGACCGAAGAAAGCTGGAAAGGACCAGTGCTTCACCAATCGTCCGCAAAGCCAAACACTGGCCGCGATCAATCCGAAGAAGAAGCTCCAAATGAGCACAGGCTGGTGCTGGAGGGCCCACGTGATGGGCCGCACAAGCAGCAACACGCTGGTAGCGATACCTGCCAGTAGCGTGGCCAAAAAGTCGCCATTGACCTGGCGCCATGCAGCGGCCACGCCCTGTTTGCGCAATACCACGAGCGTATCTGGCCCCAACGACTTGATCGAGGAGAGCAGCTCTTCATAGATGCCGGAGATGAACGCGATGGTGCCACCGGAAACACCGGGTACCACATCGGCCGCCCCCATGGACATGCCTTTCAGAAAGAGCTTAACGCGAGAACGGAGGTCCATCATGATCACTCGCAGCTGATGGCGGGGTCCACATCGGCGCTCCACGCCTCAATGCCACCCTTCAGGTTGACCAGGTTGGTGAAGCCATAACGGCTGCTCAGCGCTTGCACCACGGCAGCGGCACGGTTCCCGCTCTTACAATGCATCACCACGGGAATGTCGCGCCTCAGTTCGTTGCTGCGCTCCAGGATATCGCCCATGGGGATCAGTGTTCCGCCCAAGCTGCACCGCTCGGCCTCATAGGGTTCGCGTAGGTCGATGAGTTGAAAGGGAAGCCCCCCTTCACGCATACGCTTCAGCTCCAGTACGGAGATCTCGTTCATGGCAGGTACTTGCTTGGCGCGAAGAAAGGACTTCGCGGGTTCATTGTGGCTCAGCTTTCGGCCTTTACCTGGCGGAGCTTGTCGGCCACCTGTTCGGGCAAGTATTGGAAGAATGTATCGCCACGCAGGCCTAAGCGCAGGGTCTCCAGCGCGATCACCTCGTCCGGACCGATGTTGCCCAGATTCACGTTCGCCCCCAGTTGCTTGATGAACCAGACCTGTTGTGGCTTCTGCGGGGCCTCCCAAAGGATGTCCTTGGAGGCCACCTTGGCCAGAATTCGGTTCACCAGTGCGGTATGGGCATGGCCGTTAGGGCGGTAAATGCCCACCGTGCCGCTCTCACGCGCCTCAGCGATCACCTTCCAGCTGCCCGCGTCCAGTTCGGTGCGCATCATGTTCACCCACTTCGCGGGGCTGATCAGAATGCCCGATTCCTTGGAACCCACCTCGCTCAGCACCAAGTAGTGCTTGGCCAGATCGGTGATGTACTTGCACTTCTCCTTTGCGGGCATGTTGATGGAGCCATCGGAGACCTCTACAGTATCCAGCCCCAGTTGGTCCACCAGCTTGCGGTAGTCCTTCACCATGCCGCGCGCCACAAAGGCCTCGAAGAGGGTGCCGCCCAGATAAACGCGCATTCCGGCCTTCTGGTAAAGCTTCACCTTCTCCTTCAGCTTGGGTGTCACCATGGACGTGCCGAAGCCAAGCTTCACCAGGTCCACCAGCGCACCGCTCACCTCGATCAGGTCCTCCGCCTGGCGCATGGACAGGCCCTTGTCCATCACCATGGTCACTCCTTCCTCACGCGGCTGTGTGCTGCGTGCAGGAATATGCGTCATCGAATAGTTCATTTCCGGTAAAGGTCGAGCAGGTGGATCACCTGGGGCATGGCCGCTGCTTCGGGCATGTGCTCCAGCAGAAGGGTGTGCGAGGCATGGTCGGCCATAAGCGCTTCCTCCAGTTCTAACAGGGCCTGCTGTTCGAGTCCCGCACGCAACAAATAGCTCACCAACCGGTAGCGGTAGCGTGCGTTCAGTTTGTGTACCTGTTCGCTCTCCTTCAGCTTGCGAATGGCGGCTTCGGGGCCTTTCAGGTTCAAGAGCATATCGGAGTGGTCCAGCCAGCCATCAAGGCTTTCTGGCTCGATCTTGTGCAGGCGTTCGTAGGCGGCAAAGGCCTCTTCGTTGCGGCCCACGTGGGCCAAGGCGCTGGCGTAGTAGAACCACGCATCACCGTTCTCCGGTGCAATGCGGGTGGCCATGGCCAGGTCCTGCACGGCCTCGGCGCCACGGTTCTGCATGTCCTTCACCACACCGCGGCCGATCCAGGCATCCACCCAATTGGGGTCGAGCGCAATGGCCTGGTCGTAGTGGACGAGCGCCTGCTCATAGCGCTCCATCTTCTCGTAACACTCGCCGATGTAACTGAAGGTCACCGCTTGAGGGCCATCATGCGGCAGGGTCTCCTGATAGCACTCAATGGCCTCGGCATAACGTCCGAGCACAAGCAGGTTACGCGCCTTGCTGTAGTAGGCCGAAGTGAACCGTTCCTCGATGGCGATGCACAGGTCCAATGCCTCTATGCTCTCGTCCAATCGCTCCAAGCGGGCCAGGGCGTTGCCCAGGTTGTACCACGCAACGAAGGAATAGGGGTGCTCGTTGGTGAAGGAGCGGAAATAGGCCACCGCGGCCTGGTGCGCCTCCATCAGGTCGAAGCAATAGGCGAGCTCATAGAGCACGGCCTCGTTCTCCGGGTTGATCTCCAACCCCTTCTTCAGGCTGTCAATGGCCTGCTCGAACGCTTCGATGTTCTCGTACTCGAAGGCCAGGTCCAGGTGAATGTCATCCAGACCCTCCTCCGCCAGATCAAGCGCGCGACGGTAATGCTCGATGGCGCGACGGTAGTTGCGCAACTGGCTGAAGATGCCGGCTTTCATGAGGTGTACCTCATCGTTGAAGGGCTCCAGCTTGCCAATGGCATCGAGCACCTCCAAGGCCTTGTTCAATTTGCCTTGGCCGATAAGCACATTGGCCTCGCTGAACAGCAGGTCCAGCGACCCCGGATGCTGCTTTCGGGCGTAGTCCAGAACCTCCTGGGCACGCCTCAACTCATTCTGCTCAAGATAATGGTCGATGATGAGCTCGAACTCCTCAACATCGAAGAAATAGTGGCCGTTGCTGTGGAGCATGGCCTCGTAGCGCTGAACACAGCTCTGCTGGTCCTCGTTGCGCTCGGGTAGTGAGTGGGAGCCTTCGTTCATGGAGGGACCGTCTTTCGCGGCCACTTCTACAAAAGTATGCAGATCGCCCTGCGGCCGACCTTATCCAAAGGAGCTTTTGAACAGGCACCGGTGCAAGCCGGTTCAACAATAGATCGTGAATGCGGTGCCGTTGTCTGGCGTATGCGGCCCCTGTGCCGGAATAGCTTTGCGCCTGAGCCTCCGGGATATGTCCTTCCCAATGACTCGTTGAAACACCATGACGCTCATTCGTTCCATCTCTGGCATCCGGGGTACCATCGGTGGTCCTTCCGGCGAAGGCCTTACCCCTTTGGATGTTGTCCGCTACACGGCCGCATTCGGTATGCTGATCAAACAGCGCTCCACCAAGGAACGTCCGCGCATGCTCCTTGGGCGCGATGCCCGGCCGAGCGGCCCCATGGTGCGTGACCTGGTCGTAGGCACGCTGGTGGGCCTGGGATTCGAGGTGATCGACCTCGACATGGCCACCACGCCCACGGTGGAAATGGCCGTTGTTGGCGAAGCGGCTGACGGAGGCATCATCCTCACGGCCAGCCACAATCCGGTGCAATGGAACGCGCTGAAGCTGTTGAACAGCAAGGGTGAGTTCATCAGTGCGGAAGATGGTGCGGAGGTGTTGCGGATCGCGAGCACCGATGCGGTGGACTTTGCGCCAGTGACACAATTGGGTTCCGTACGCCGGGCCGATGGCTGGACGCGCAAGCACATCGATGCCATTCTCGACCTGGACCTGGTGGACACCAATGCCATCCGTAAAGCGGGTCTGCGCGTGGCCGTTGATGCCGTGAACTCGATCGGTGGCCATGCCGTTCCGGCGTTGCTCACGGCCTTGGGTGTGAACGAAGTGGTGGAAGTGAACTGTGTGCCCAATGGCCAGTTCGCCCACAACCCCGAACCGTTGCCTGAGCACTTGGGCGATCTCTGCCAGGCCGTGGTGCGCCACAAGGCCCATCTCGGTATCGCCGTGGACCCCGATGTGGACCGTCTGGCCTTGGTCTCGGAGGACGGGACCTTGTTCGGGGAGGAATACACCCTGGTGGCCGTGGCCGACCATGTGCTGGCCAGTCGTCCCGGCGATACAGTGAGCAACCTGAGCAGCACCCGGGCCCTGGATGATGTGGCCACCAAGCATGGTCGCAAACGCCACGCGAGCGCGGTGGGCGAGGTGAACGTGGTGGAGACCATGAAGGCAGTACAGGCTCCCATTGGCGGTGAAGGCAACGGCGGCATCATCCTTAGCGAACTGCACTATGGTCGCGATGCGCTTGTAGGCATTGCCCTTTTCCTTACGCATTTGGTGAAGAGCGGCAAGACCTGCTCGGCACTGCGCCAGAGCTATCCGGACTACTTCATCAGCAAGAACAAGATCGAACTGAAGGCCGATATGGACGTGGCCGCTATTGTTGATGCCATGCGGTCGCGGTATGCCAACGAACCGCACAGCACAGTGGATGGCCTGCGGATCGAGTTCGGCAATACCTGGGTGCATCTGCGCCGCAGCAATACCGAGCCGATCATCCGTGTCTATGCGGAAGCGCCGTCACGCGAAGCGGCCGATGACCTTGCCAGCAGGATCCTGAGGGAACTGGCCGAAGTGGCGGAAGGGCAGGCCATGGCCCGGTAACTTTGCCGCCGCTTACCCGCTTTCGCACTCGGACCACCATGAACAGGATCTATCTCGACAACGCAGCCACCACACCATTGGACCCCGAGGTCCTGGAGGCCATGCTGCCTTGTTTCCAGGAACACTTCGGCAATCCCAGCTCCATTCACGCGTTCGGTCGGCGTACACGAGCCGCCGTGGAACAGGCCCGGCGCCAGATCGCACAACTGCTCAACTGCACACCGGGCGAGATCATCTTCACCAGTGGCGGCACCGAAGCGGACAATATGGCGCTCACTTGCAGCGTGCGCGATCTTGGTGTGAAATACATCATCACTTCACCGATCGAGCACCATGCGGTGGAACTCACGGCCGAGGCCATCGGACACCATGGTGGTGCGCAGGTGCACTGGTTGCGCTTGCATACCGATGGACAGCCTGACCTCGCACATCTGGAGGAACTCCTGCTGGCCACGAAGGGCCAGGGCGTCCTGGTGTCGTTGATGCACGCCAACAACGAGATCGGCACACGCATCGACCTGAACGTGATCGGCGAACTGGCGCATCGTTACGGTGCCCTCTTCCACAGTGATACCGTGCAGACCATGGGGCACTACCGCTTCGATCTTGCAGCGTTGCCGGTGGACATGATCACCTGTGCAGCGCACAAGTTCCACGGACCAAAGGGTGTGGGCTTCCTGTTCATGCGCAATGGCACTGGACTGAAGCCTCTGATCCTGGGCGGTGCTCAGGAACGGAACATGCGTGCCGGCACCGAGAACATCCCTGGCATCGTGGGACTGGCCAAGGCCATGGAGATCGCCTATCGCGATGTGGAAGGCCATCAGCACCATGTGCAAGCGCTGAAGGAGCGCATGATGCAACGCCTTCTCGCCGAGATCCCCGGTGTAGGCTTCAATGGCGATGTGGGGCCCACCAGTCTGTACACCGTTCTGAACGTGCGTTTCCCGGATGACGGAAAGGCCGAGATGCTCCTTTATAATCTGGACATTGAAGGTGTGGCATGCAGCGGCGGAAGCGCCTGTAGCAGCGGCAGCAACAAGGGGTCACATGTGCTCGGCGCATTGTATCCCGATAGGCCCGGCGCGAACATCCGGTTCTCGTTCAGCCGATTCACCACGGCCGAGGAAGTGGACCGCACCGTGGCGATCGTAAAGCGCATTTTTCAGTTGGAACCGGTGAGTGCCTGACGGCTGAGAGGCATTGGGCTGACGGCGTTCTCGCGTTGATCGCTATTTTCGGTGCATGTCTGCCACAGCTGAAAAGGTCTGCTTGGAGTGCGGAGAGCGCATCCTTGGGCGTACCGACAAGCGATTTTGTTCGGATGCCTGCCGCAACATCTACCACTACAGAGCGAACAATGCGCCCATCAATTATGTGCGCAACGTGGTGAACTCGCTGAAGCGCAACAGACGCATTCTTTCCGAGTTGAATACTGGTCCCGAGGGGAAGACCAAGGTGCATCGCGATAAGCTCATCGAGAAAGGGTACAGCTTCACGTACCACACCAATACGCACCGTACCAAGGCAGGCAACAACTATGTGTTCTGTTTCGAGCAGGGTTTCCTTGAACTGGGCGAGAACTGGTTCATGCTCGTTCGGCGCGACGAATACCTGGACCGATCGGGTGACAAGAAGACGGACCGCTTGGGGCAGGCTTAGTGCCCGGCCGTTGCGCGTGCTGCGAACAAGCCGGTCACTTCCATCACTTCTTTACCAGTGCAAGCGAACACACGGTCGTTCGGTTGCGGATCCACCGGGTGTAGTCCGGTAGAAGTGCCGAAGGCGGGGAGCAGCAGACGTTGCTCGCTGATGAGGAAGGCCGGCACCCTGATCCGTTGACGACCTTGTCCGGAAAGGATGATACCTGGGTGCACATGACCGCTGATGGTGCCGTTGCGGGTGCTTGATCCACCGTCATGTGTCAACACGAAAGGGGTGAGTTCCAAGACCTCATCGTGTACGATGATCCCTGCATCAAGATATCGAGATGGATCGAGCACATCGTGATTCCCCGGTACCAGTTCCACCGCGCAATGCTGAGCTTGGGCCCAGGTCACAAAGCCGGGCCAGGCGTGGTTGTGCGAACTGTGGAACAGATCACCTAGGACAAGCAAGCGTTGAGGTCTGAACAGGTCCAGCAGTGCCGTAAGGCGCTTTAGCGTCTGAACATCGTGACCTTCAGGGATGGCCAAACCACCCTTGCGGAGGTGAGCCGCTTTACCAAGATGCAGATCGCTCACAACAAGACAGCTTCTGGCAGGCCAGAACAAGGCGCGGTGCGCGTGAAGCATCCATCGTTCGCCGAGAAGGTCCACTTCCTTCAACATCCTTGGGCGAAACTAAAGGGTAGCCATGGCATTCATCAGGAGTTGTCGTATTGGCGATGGATATCTTGCATTCAACATGGAGTTAATGCAGTCCCTGTTCGGCTTCGCGCTATGTGCATCGGCCATTGCCTTCAGCGCTCTCGCTTGGCGCGGTTGGATGACAGCCTCGCCGAGCTCACTGGTCCGGGCCGCGCCTGGCTGGGCTTGGTGCTCAGCACCATCATCATGAGCGCCATCGTGATCGTGGGGCTCACGTTCCGCACGGCGCCCAAACGCTTCCTGCTCGCATGGGACACCTTCCTGATCGCGGTGGTGTACGTCGTGAACCTCATCCTACTGCACCGCATCGCCTGAACCATGAACTGGCACCTGCTCGACATCGGTGAACTGCGGCAGGCGCTGGGCGTGGGCGACCATGGCCTCAGCGAGCTGCAGGCCGCGGCCGGTCTTGAACTGCACGGCCCCAACGAACTGGAGGGCAAGCGCAAGCGCACGGTGCCCGGCCTCTTCCTCGCCCAGTTCAAGGACCTGATGATCCTGGTTCTGCTGGCGGCCGCCGTGGTCGCGGGCGCGGTGGGCGACCTTACCGACACCATCATCATCCTGGCCATCGTCGCTGTGAACGCCGTGATCGGCGTGGTGCAGGAATACCGCGCGGAGAAGGCGCTGGAGGCCTTGCGTCGCATGGCGGCCCCGCAGGCCACGGTACGCCGCGACGGTGCGATGCGCACCGTCCCCGCACGCGAACTGGTGCCCGGCGATGTGGTGCTCCTTGAGGCGGGCCAAGTGGTCCCCGCCGACCTGCGCTTCACCGCCTGCCATGGCCTTCGGATGCAGGAGGCTGCGCTCACCGGCGAATCGCTCGACACCGCCAAGCAGCCCGGCGAGCTGGAAGGCGAGGACCTCCCGCTCGGCGACCGCACCAATATGGGCTACAAGGGCACCGTGGTGGCCAAAGGTCGTGGCGAAGGCATCGTGGTGGCCACCGGCATGCACACGGAAATGGGACGCATCGCCAAGCTGCTGGACCAGGGCACCACCGCCACGCCGCTGCAGAAGCGCATGACCGCATTCGGCAAGGTGGTGGCGGTGGCCGTGCTCGCCATCTGCGCGGTGCTCTTCACGGTGGGCTGGCTGCGTGGCGGCGATCCCATGATGCTGTTGCTCACCTCCATCTCACTGGCCGTGGCCGCCATCCCCGAGGCCCTGCCCGCGCTGATGTCCGTGTCACTGGCCCTCTCCGCCGCCCGCATGGTGAAGCAACAGGCCCTCGTGCGCCGGCTCTTCGCGGTGGAGACGCTCGGCTCCGTGACCGTCATCTGTACCGACAAGACCGGCACGCTCACCCGCAACCGCATGCGTGTGGAGGAGCTCGTGTTGCTGGACGACGCGCAGCGCCAGCGTCTGTTGCAGGCCATGACACTGAGCAACGACGTGATGGCCGGGCCCGATGGTCCGGTGGGTGAGGGTACCGAGCTCGCGCTCTTCGAGCATGCCGAGGCCAACGGCGCGCGGAAGGCGGAGACCGAGCAGGAGCTGCCTCGCGTGGCCGAGGTGCCCTTCGATGCCGTGCGTAAGTGCATGAGCACCATCCACCGCCTGCCCGATGGCCGCCACCTGCTCTTCATCAAGGGGGCGCTCGAATCCCTGTGGGAACGCGTGCCTTCGCCCGATCCCCGCTGGCGCACCGAGGCCGACCGCCTCGCATCCGAGGGGCTGCGCGTGATGGCCCTGGGCTGGCGCGAACTGCTGCCTGGGCCCTTGCCCGATGATCTGCATCCGCTGGAGCGGGAGATCACCCTGCTCGGTCTCGCGGGCATCCAGGACCCGCCACGCGACGAGGTGCCGCAGGCCATCGCCGACTGCCACACTGCCGGTATCCGCACGGTGATGATCACCGGCGACCACCCGGTCACCGCGCGTACCATCGCCCGCCGCATCGGACTGCTGAGCCCGGCGGAAGCGGAGGACCCACGCAGCGTGATCACCGGCGCCGAGCTCGCGAAGCTGGATGCCAAGGCACTGCGCGAGCGGGTGGACCACCTCCGCGTGATCGCCCGCGTTTCGCCCGAGCAAAAGCTCGACATCGTGGCCGCCCTGCAGGAGCACGGGCACTTCGTGGCCATGACCGGCGATGGCGTGAACGACGCGCCGGCCCTGAAGCGCGCCGACATCGGCGTGGCCATGGGCATCACCGGCACCGACGTATCGCGCGAGGCGGCCGACATGGTGCTGCTCGACGACAACTTCGCCACGCTGGCCCATGCCGTGCGCGAAGGGCGCCGGGTGTTCGACAACATCCGGAAGTTCATCAAGTACATCATCACGGCCAATGCCGGTGAGATCTGGGCGATCGCCCTGGCGCCCATGATCGGCCTGCCCATCCCGCTGCTGCCGGTGCACATCCTGTGGATCAACCTCGTCACGGACGGACTGCCCGGGCTCTTCCTTTCGCTGGAACCGGCAGAGCGCGATCTCATGAAGCGGAGACCGCGTCACCCGAAGGAGAGCATCTTCGCCCACGGCTTGGGCACGCACATCCTGTGGGTGGGCCTGCTCATGGGCGGTGTCACCCTCGCGGCGCAGGCCTGGGCCATTCGCAGCGGACATGCGCATTGGCAGACGATCGCGTTCAACGTGCTTTGCCTGAGCCAAATGGGCCATGTGTGGGCCATCCGCTCGGAACGCTCGTTCTTCCGCACCAACTTCTTCTCCAACCCCGCGCTGCTCGGGGCTGTGGCGCTCACCTTCGGCCTGCAGGCTCTCGTAACCTTCGTGCCGGTGTTCCAGGGCATCTTCCACACCCAGGCGCTCACGAGGCAGGAGTTCCTCGTTGTCACCGCGCTCTCGTCGGTGGTCTTCATCGGGGTGGAGGTGGAGAAGCTGTTCTCCAGGCGGCACTAACGCGAGACCACCACGCGTCGGGCGATAACCGGGGCTCCATCCCGCTCCACGCGCAGCACGTAGGCGCCCGTTGGCAGGTCGAAGGCCATATCAACGCGGTCGGACGCGGCGCGGTCCATCGCCACCACCCGTCCAATGGCATCCAGCAGCAACAGGTCCTCGCCGCCATGGAGACCTCCGATGTGCAGCACCCCCGCATCCACCGGCAACGGCCATTCGTTGATACCGACATCCGCCGCATCCTGCACCGCCGTAGTGATCCCGAAGATGTCCTCGTAGGCCTGGGCATACTCATCGGCCACGGCGCAGTTGCTCACGGCGTCCCAGTTGATGCTCCAGGTCATCAGCCCGCGCAGGGCGGGGTAGGTGAACTTCACCCAGCCCTGCGCCGAATCTTCGACCGGGCCGGTGAAGATTTCGCCGCTGGGCATGTTGCGCTTGCCGTCGCTGTTGATGAAGGTGCGCCCGGCAATCGCGAGCCGCAGATCGACGTGCGGCCCGCGCACGACCACCGCCGACTTGCCCGCCAGCCAATCGACCAGCCGCTGCTGCCGGGTGTGGACAGCCTGCCAGGCGGCGACCGGGTTGGGCTGGTCGGCGTAGGTGGCGGCGTAGACAAAGTCCTCGAAGTCGGCGAGGCTCATGTCGGCGTCTTGCGCCAGCGCCGGGCAGGGAAAGTTGGTCAGCGTCCAGCGGTGTGCGCCGGTCGCGGCACGGTCGCGATAGCGGTCGGTGATCGGCTTCTGGGCGAGCTGGTGCGTGCGCTGCGCGGCCGGATCGACGCCGGTGAGCGCACGCGTGTTGCCCGGCGCGCGAATCACGATGCGTGCGTCCACGCGTTCGGCCAGCAGTTCATCCACCGGCGAGCGCCAGGCCAACTGGGCGGCGCCGGCGGTGCGATAGAACGCCTCCTCCGCCTGTTCGTCATGATAGACAACGGTGGGATGGCCGCCGGCCGCCAGCACCTGGGCGTAGACGCGGGCGACCAGCGGCTGTGCCACCAGGTCGCCGCGAATCAGCACCCAGTCGCCGGGGCGGGTGGCGACACAGTAATTCACCAACAAACGAGCCAGACCATCGATGCGTGGATCGTGCACGCGCGTTTCTCCCTGGTAGATGCAGCGGTTCGACACCCAGGATTATACCCGATGGCGCATCGAATGAGCTACCGCAAGATATGATGAGGGGAACCGTGGGCGCTGCTGACAGCCATCTGCTGACAGCGCGCCGCAACCGCGACAATTGACACTTTGCTGCGGGCGTGACAAAATTTGCACTTGTTTGTGACAAAGACTCGACTCAAAAAGGAATCGCACCGTATGTCGTTTCAGACGCCCGACTGGGTCAAAAACGCTGTCTTCTACCAAATCTATCCCGACCGCTTTGCGCGCAGCCCTCGCCTTGTCCACAGCCCTGGTCTCCAGTTCAAGCCGTGGGGCGCACCGCCGGAGGAGCAAGGCTTTCAGGGCGGCGACCTGCTCGGCGTCGTGGATCGCCTCGATTATCTTCAGGCGTTGGGCGTCAACGCCATCTACCTGAACCCGATCTTTGCCTCGGCCTCCAACCACCGCTATCACACCTTCGACTACATGCAGGTCGATCCGCTGCTGGGTGGCAATGCCGCGCTGAGCGAACTGCTCGACGCCGCACACGCGCGCGGCATGTACGTGGTGCTGGATGGCGTCTTCAACCACGCCAGCCGCGGCTTCTGGGCCTTTCATCACATTCTGGAATGCGGCGGCAACTCGCCGTACATTGACTGGTTCAAGGTGCATGGCTGGCCGCTGCGCCCCTACGAACACGACGCCGAGAATCCGCATAACTACGACGCCTGGTGGGACATCCCGGCGCTGCCCAAGTTCAACATCGCCAATTCCGGTGTGCGCAAATATCTGCTCGACGTGGCGCGTTTCTGGATCGACTTTGGCATCGACGGCTGGCGGCTCGACGTGCCGGAGGAGATCAACGACGTCGCCTTCTGGCAGGCGTTCCGCGCCACGGTGAAAGAGGGCAACCCCAATGCCTACATCGTCGGCGAAATCTGGCACGAGGCGCGCGAGTGGCTGCGCGGCGACCGCTTCGACGCCGTGATGAACTACGTCTTCAGCCGGCTGGCGCTCGGTTTCTTTGGCGCCGACACGCTGCGCACGGAGTACAAACCGGGCGGCTACACACTGGTCACGCTCGATGCGCGCGACCTGGCCGCCGGCATCCACCACATGTACAACATCTACTCTTGGGAAGTGGCGCAGGCGCAGATGAACCTGCTCGACAGCCACGACACCGCGCGCACGTTGTGGACGGTCGGCGAGGACGAAAGCGCGCTGCGCCTCTGTACACTTTTCCAAATGACGATGCCCGGCGCGCCCTGCATCTACTACGGCGACGAGATCGGCATGAGCGGCGCCACTGACCCCTTCTCGCGCGGCGCTTTTCCCTGGCACGACACGACCGTGTGGCGGCGCGATCTGCTGGAGTTCTTCCAGCAGTCGATTGCGCTGCGCCGCCGGCACGCCGTCCTGCGCACCGGCTCGTTCGAGGTGATCCACGCCGATGCGGGCGTCTTTGGCTTCATGCGCACGCTGGGGACGCAACACGCCGTCGTGATCTTCAACAGCACGCAGGAAGCTGTGACCATCGACGTGGCGCTGCCGCGCGTGGTTGCCTCGCCCCACTTCACGGCGATCTGGAACACGGGCAGCTACACGGCGCACGGCGAGCAGTTGACCGGCGTCACCATCCCGGCGCGTGAGGCCGTGGTGCTGGTCAACGAAGC
>CAZQFG010000006.1:33864-39229 GCA_964592515.1 uncultured Chryseobacterium sp.
AGTTGACCGGCGTCACCATCCCGGCGCGTGAGGCCGTGGTGCTGGTCAACGAAGCAGCGCACGTTACGCGTCACTAGTCAGGCGTCACTCGTCATACGTCACTCGTCAACTGGCGCTCGCTGCCTGACGAGTGACGCCTGACGCATGACGTGTGAGAAACCAACTCCCAACCCCGACGCCGCTTGTGGTAAGATGCAGTCATGCCAATTCCAACACCAGTCGATGACGACAAGCGCCTGACGCCGGCGCACGAAGATTACGTCAAAGCGATTTACCTGCTGCACGCGCGCGGGGTGGAAGTGACGAACTCGGCGCTTGCCAACCAACTCAAGGTCGCGCCTGCCTCCGCCACGAACATGGTGCGCAAGCTCGGTGAGCTAGGGTTGGTGACCTACGAACCGTATCAGAGCATCACCCTCACCCCCGCCGGCGAGCTCGTGGCGCTGGAGGTGCTGCGCCATCACCGCCTGCTCGAACTTTACCTGCACGACAAGCTCAACCTGCCCTGGGAATTGGTGCATGACGAGGCGGAGCGGCTGGAGCACGTGCTCAGCGAGGCGCTGGAAGATGCGATGGCGGCGGCGCTGGGCAATCCCACCGTCGATCCGCACGGCGACCCGATCCCGACGAAGGACGGCAAAATCGAGCCGGTGGCAGGCGCCGCCCTGAGCGACGCCGAACTCAACCACCCCTACACAATCGTGCGTGTGTTGCTGCAAGACCCGGAACGTCTGGTCTATCTTGGCGCCCTGCAGCTCTACCCGCACGCCACCGTGATCGTGCGCAAGCGCGCCCCCTTCGCCGGCCCGCTCCTCATCGAGGTGGATGGCGAGCATCACGCGCTGGCGTACGATCTGGCCGAAATGATCATCGTGAAGTAGGTGCCGCCCATGTTCAAGATCGGCGATTTCTCGCAACTGGCGCAGGTCTCGGTGCGGATGTTGCGCCACTACGACAAACTAGGTTTGCTGACGCCCAGCCACACCGACAAATTCACCGGCTATCGCTACTACACCATCGACCAACTGCCGCGCCTCAACCGCATCGTGGCGCTCAACGGGCTGGGGTTGACGCTCCAGGCAATCGCCGACCTGCTGGGCGACCGCGCCGACCTCCCCGTCGAGCAGTTGCGGGGGATGCTCTTGTTGCGCCAGAAGGAGTTGGAACGTGAGCTGGCCGAGAAGCAATGGCAGCTTGCCAGCGTCGCCGCCCGCCTCCAACAGATCGAGCAGGAGCACGACCCTGACCCCTACGAGATCGTGGTCAAGCCGCTGGCGGAGCTACCCGTCGCTGCGCTGCGTCTCGTCGCGCCGACGGTGCAGGAGGTCGGCTACTATTGCCAGACGCTCTACGGGCGGTTGTATGCGTGGCTTGAGGCGGAAGGGATCGGCTGGCAGGCGCCGGAAGTGACCTTCTACCACAACGACGAGTACCGCGAGACCGACATCGACATGGAAGTCGCCGTCGCTGTGGCGGATGCGATGATGATGCAGACGCCGGCGCACGCAGGGCTGATCCTGCGGCGCGTGCCCGGCTGCGAACTGGCAGCGGCGCTGACCTTCGAGGGGCCGTTCGAGAGCGTGATCGGCCCGATACAGTCACTCCTGCGCTGGGTGGGGATGCACCGTCACGCGCCAGCCGGCCCGCTGCGCGAGGTGCATCTTTCCGGCCCGGCGCATTGTGGCGTTGACCGCGATACCCTGCCGGTCATCGAGTTGCAGGTTCCCATCACCCCGCTCGACGCTGTTCGTTGAGCCGCGCTTCACTTCAAGGCGGTTTGGAAATTCACGGACTTTGACGCAAAGGCGCAGCGACGCAGAGGAGGCGCGGAGAATTGCCTGTATTTCGCTTGTGTGACTGCTCCGTTCATCTCTGCAACTCGGCGGCTTTGCGTCAAAATGAGCAATCTTCAAACGGACTATCAGGCTTGCGCGCCGTGATCTGCCACAGGCGCGCAATGTCACGATAGGGTGAGCGTGATCCTAGCGCCGTCTCCAACGCCAGCAACTTTGCAAAGCCCTCCTCGCTAAATTTGACCGCGTCGTCGTTGATGTAGTCGTTGACGCAGCGCACGCCAATAAAGTCGATGGTCTCGAACCCGGCGGCAGCGAGCAGATCGCGCCACGCTGGCAGGTCGTGCAGATGCATCTCCACCCCGTAAAAGTGGTTGCGGTGCGTCGTCGCCGTCAAGCTGGCGTGGGCGGCGGCGAGGTCGTGTTGTTGCAGCGCCAGCCGCAGCGTTTCCGAAGCGGGGTTTGGGATGAGCAACGAAAACCATCCGCCCGGACGCAGCGCCTGTGCCACCCTGCGCAGCAGCGCCGCCGGGTCGGGCAGATATTGCAGCAGGTTGTGACAGAGGACGAGGTCATAGCCGCCGGGGTCGAGCGGCAACTCCTCCGTGCTGACATCGACTTGTTGCGTGTGGATGTGGTCGCCGACATCAAGCTCGGCAGCGCATCGCTTGGCTTCGGCCAGCATCGCCGCGTCGCGGTCGAGCAGTAGCACCGTATGGCCGCGCTGCGCCAGCAGCAGCGCATCGCGCCCGTCGCCGCCGCCCACGTCGAGCACGCGCCACGCCACACCGCCACCGATGATCCGCTGTAGATTGGCTTCCACCAGCCGATAACGCAGCCGGTTCCAGGGCTGATCCTGGTGACGCCGCCACGCGGACAGTGCATCGGCTTGCTCATTCACAGCATTTCCTCCTCCGCTTAGGCCAGCGGGTTGATTGCGTAGATCGTCAGGACGACCTCGGCGTCTTCAATCCGCCGCCTTCAATTGCAGAAGATCCCACCGATTCCGATAAATGTCCTCGAAGACCGCCACCGTGCCGTAGCTCTCCGCGCGCGGCGTCTCGACAAAGTGGACGCCGCGCGCCCGCAGCGCGTGGTAGTCGCGCCAGAAGTCGTCGGTGTGCAGAAAAAGGAAGACGCGCCCGCCGGTCTGGTTGCCGACGTGCGCCTGCTGTGCGGGTGTGACGGCTTGCGCCAGCAGCAGACACGTCTCCACGGCGCCGGGCGGGCGCACCAACACCCAACGCTTGCCGCCGCCCAGGTCGGTGTCCTCGACCAGCATGAAGCCCAACGCCTGCGTAAAGTAGGCGATCGCTTCGTCATAATTGCGCACGACGAGCGTGACGGCGCCCAGCGTCTGGCGGATGGGGTTCGTCATGCCGGCGCGTTGCGTTCGAACCAGAACCACGCCGAACGCCACGGCGCCTGGTCACCGACCTGGGTTTGACCGAACTCGACGCGCGTCAAGGTGAAGCCGTCGGCAAACTGGGCGAGGAGCGCGGCCTCGTCGAGCCAGCGGCGGTCTTCGGGCGCGGTGTCGGCCTCGTTCAGGTGCGCAAAGAGCAGATAGCTGGCGCCGGGACGCAGCAGCCGCAGCAGGCCGGCGTGATAGCGCTGCAGTTGGTCAGGGTCGAAGTTGTGCGCGCAGCCAACATCCAGCGCAAAGTCATACGCGCCGCTGAGAAAGTCCAACGCATCCACCGCGCCGTGATAGAAATGCGCTCGATCCGCCACCCCGGCCACCTGTGCGCGGCGAGTCGCCTCCACCACCGCCTGCGCGATGAAGTCGACGCCGTCCGCCTGCCAGCCGAGGCGCGCCAGAAAGATCGTCGCTCGTCCCAGCCCGCAGCCCAGATCGAGCGCCCGTCCCACCGGCAGCGTCGGAACAAAGTCCAGCACCTCCGGCGGCGGGTCGGCCTGATCCCACGGCACCGGCCCAGCCTGATAGAATTCCAGTAATCGTTCGTATTGTGCCATGGTTCAAGCTCCAAAAAAGATGCGTCAGGCGTCACTCGTCATCCGTCAAACGTCACGGACAACATCGCGTGGCGCCCGATGCCTGACGGATGACGAGTGACGCCTGACGTGTGATGAGTGACGTTTGACCCTCAACATCGCCCGTACAGCATCGTCTCCAGCCGCGTCTGCACCGCCGGCCACTCGTGGTCGAGCATCCGAAACCAGGCAGTGTCGCGGCTCTGTCCCTTGACGATCATGTGATATTCCTGGATGCCCTCGAAGGTGAAGCCCATACGCAGGGCTGATCGCCGCGAGCGTTCGTTGCGGCTGTCGCACTTCCATTCCACGCGGCGATAGCCCAGCCCAAAGCAGTGACCGAGCAGCAAGTAGGTGCTCTCCAGATTGGCCGGCGTGCGCTGCACGATTGGGCTGTACCAGATGCCCCCTAGCTCGATGCGCAGAAACGCCGGGACGTTGCTCATCAAGGTGACGACGCCGACCGGCGCGCCGCTAGGCAGGTCGATGACGCACAGCGCCAGGCGGTCGGCGCCGGTCAGCGTCTGTGCGATATACGCTTCGAAGCTCGCAAAATCGGCAAACGGGCCGGCAAAGAGATAGCGCCAGATTAGCGCGTCGGCATCGTAGGCCGTGCAGGTGCGACCCGCCAGCGCGATGGGTGCGCCGTTCGAGTGCGCAAAGAGTGCGGGCGCATGATGGAGCACCAGCGGCTCCAGGCGCACGTAGCGCCCGGCCAACGTCACCGGCGCCGGCTTGAGCGGGAGGCACTGGCAGCGATCAAGGACATCTTCAGGCAAGCACGACACGGCGGCTACGCTCCTTGTTCTGGCATCAATGCCATCGCCAGCATCAGGATCGGGCGTTGCTGCGTCGGCGCGGCGAAGCGTTCGACCCCGGTGGATTCAAATCCGGCGCGTGTGTAGAAGCGCACGGCATCCGCGTTATCGGCATAGACGCCGACGACCAGCGCATCGACCCCACGCGCCTGCGCCCACTGGCGGGCATAATCGACCAACGCCTGGCCGACGCCCTGCTGCCGGTGCGTCGGCGCCACCCACACCGCCAGCATCTCAGCGCCCAGTTCGGTCAGCACACACGCGGCCATCGCACACGGCTCATCCTGCACGAAGGCAAAGTAGGTGACGCCGTGCGGGTCGCCGGCGCGCTGCGCCGTGATCGCCGCCCACTCCGCATCGGTGCGCGTTGCCACGTCCGCCAATTGTGTTGTGAAGGCGTGGGGCGCCTCGGCCAGCGCCGCCAGGCGCAGGCGTTTGTGCAATTCCCAGGCTTCGGGCTGAAGCGGGCGGATTTCGACGCCGCCGTTTGCGTACGTCATCGGCGCACGCATCACTTGTCAACCCGCAGACGCAGCGCCTGCGGTGTGCGACCTGGCACGCGTTCGATCACCTCGCGCGCTTCCAGGTCGAGCTTGACGGTCGTGGTGTACCAGCCGATGGCGCCGTCAAAATCAGCGGGCAGCCGCGCCTCGACCTGCGCGGCCAGGTCTTTGAAGGGTAGGACGCCAGCCGCCGCGATGCTCTCGACAATCGCCTGTGCAACCAGGTCGTAGCGCGCACGGTCGATGTTGACGCCGC